>JBFZAQ010000154.1:0-17696 GCA_041308885.1 Candidatus Omnitrophota bacterium
CATTGATCACCACCGCTTCGGTGCCGGTAATAGTCGCGCGGTTAAAACCCTCATTAGAATCAGGGCTGACCAGCACAATATAGGCCAACCGGCAATCCGCATCCCGGGCCGGTTGAATAGCCAGGGTAAGAGCGCCCCCCGATACCCGCACTTTATGCATAAGGGGATCATGGGAACGCACATACTGCAGATTGATTTCACCGATGATATCGGTATCATTGACTGCATAGCAAAAACAATAATATTCTCCGTCGGCAACCGCCAGGTTTTCCCAGACAAAGACCCCGCCCGCCCCGCCTGCCGGGGCGGCATATACTGCGCCTTCCAAGCGCCAACTGCCGGCGTCGTTCAGCCGAGTAGGCCGTAAATTCAGGGTACTATAAATATCATAACGAGTTTGGGCCAGGTCGGCATCCGCCGCATCTTTAATATTTGCACTTTTTTTATAGGGGTCGGCTACCTGCGCGTATTGTAGCGCCCCCAGCAATAATTGGCTGGAGCCGGTATTGAGATAGGTCCGGCGCTTGCCCGTCAGGTCGATCTCCGTGTCCTGCGAATAAACGGTAAGATAATTCTTAGCCCGCTTAAAATCTTCCGGAGTCAACACGACACTTAACTGTTCTAAAGCGCTGACCGGCCGGCGGGCCAGCAACGAGCCGACCTTAGCGGCATCACAGCTTAACGCGGATAAAAGCGCAGTTAAGGCCTCGGGGCTGCAGGTGTTCACGTTTAGTTTGGAGGATTCATCATTGATCTTAACGCTAAAGCGGCCGGCCGGCTTGCCGTCGGAATCGGGTAATTCTATCCACCGGCTTTCGGCAAGGGAGTCACCGTCCAGGTCGACATCGCCGCCGGCGAATTGGCTGACAAATAAATCACCCAGAGTGTCAAGCACGGTTGCCTGTTTATCGCAGGCCAAGACTTTACCCGCGTACACTACCCCCGCCTCGGCAGCGTAGCGGGCGCGGACATTCTCCACATGGCGAGCGCTGGCCACCCGCTCGGCCTGCGAATAGGCAAATAAGGCTACGCCGATGATAAACATGAGCGATAAGACGGAGATAACGATGACGAGAGCTTGGCCTTTGTTAGACATAATTCAAATGAACTGACACTTTGACACTCTGATACCCTGACACCCGTCATGGCTCATTAAGCATTAGGGTGTCATAGTGTCAATGTGTCAGAGGTGTCAGTCGCTACTCTTCCAAATACGTCACAAACCTCTGGCGCACGGTACGGCCCTGAAAATTGAACTCTATATCTAATTGCGCCATAATGAGTTCTATTTCTGATTGAATCTGATATGGCCGGGTAGTCAGGCTCCAGCGCAATTCATCCTGCTGACCGGAATCCTGAAATTCTCGGCCGGGTGAATCAGCCTTAATTTCATCCAGTTTTTGCTGGGCCAAAAAATATACTTGATTAAGCCTGCGGCTGTAGGTAAGCGATTGCAAGGCCAAAGGAAAGATATTAAACATGACCGTAATCCCGATTCCCAGGATCACGATTGAGATGAGGATTTCAACGAGGGTGAAGGCGCGCTTACGCATCAATTAGAGATGTTGTTATTGCGGCCCCAGTCGTCATTCGTAAGATCCTTCCCCCCTCGCTGCGCTCGGGGTCAGGATGACGAAAAAGTAGGAAAAAAAATAGAAACGTCCCCTATTTTCGCTCACTTTACCAGCCCGCTAATGGTGAATATCGGGAAGAAGAGCGATATCACAATAAACCCGACCACCGAACCCATAACCACGATCAATATCGGCTCCAGCAAAGATAACATACCGTTGACCGCAAACGAAACTTCTTCTTCGTAATCCCGGGCGGCTTCGAGAAAAAGCTCGGCGATCTTGCCGCTCTCCTCTCCCACCTGGATCATCCGCACCAGAGTTAAAGGAAAGATACCGGCCTCTTCCATACCCGCCGAAAGGCTCTTGCCCTGTTCGATTTTAAGGCGGATATCTTGCAAGGCTTCCTGCAGGATAATGCCCGGAGTGGTTTCGATCAGGACATCCAAACCTTTCACCAGCGTAACGCCTGAAGACAAAAGTGTACCCAGCGTCCGGCATAACCGGCTGATCTCCAATAACTTCAGAATCCTGCCGAATAACGGCAAAGACCAAATTAAACCACTGATAAAATACCGGCCCCGCCGGCTGTTGCGATAAACCAAAATTGCGGAAATCGCCAGCGCTGCCAGGATCAATACGAACAACCAACTCCAATGAATGAGCAAATTGCTGATATTCATCAAGAATAAAGTCGTCGGCGGCATGCTCCCGCCGAGATCTTGAAATATCCGCACAAAAACCGGGACTACAAAAACCATCAATACCAATAAGATCGATACCGACAGCAAAAGCACCAATATCGGATACAAGAGCGCTGCTTGGACCTGCCGGACAATCTTGCGATGGCTGGAGAGATGTTCAGAGAGCTCTTTTAAGATGCCGGTGAGGTTTCCGGTGACCTCCGCGGCCTTAATCATATTGACGTAAAAAAGGCTGAAATACTGCGCGGCGGCGCTTAAGGCCTCGGAAAAACTTTTGCCTTCCTGGATATCACCGGCCAGCCGCTCGGCCGCGATCCGGAATTTACCCGCCGGCAATTGGGCGGCGACAATCTGCAGGGCTTTTAATAAGGGAATTCCGGCCTTGATCAAAATATATAATTGGCGGGTGAAGAATATGAGCATTTTATTATTATAGCAGAAAAAATAAGCCAGTCAAACTCGCCGGAATTCAAATCCCAATTACCAAACCCCAAATCCCAATGAATATCCAATTTCCAATTACCAATTGGGGCTTGGGATTTGGAGATTTATTGGATATTGGGATTTGGTCATTGGGATTTTATCAATACTATTTCCCCTTGCTTCCCTTGCCCATCACATTCAGCCTGGAGATCTCGCCGTCAACGGCCTTGGAGAGCGCGGCGTAACTGTCTTTCAGCTTCTCCATATGCGACTTGGTCACCGAATCGATAATACTGCCGGTATTGGCCAAGCCGGTAATGTTCAGCTCGCTGGTCTGCTTGATTTCCTTGAGCCAGTCGGATAAATATTTAATGGCCTGGTCGCTCATCTCGTTAGTCTTGGACGCATTGACAATACCAACCATCGAGAAATAAGCATCCAACTGAGTCAAAGTCAAAACGCAAGAATCCCACATATTGTTAACCCAGATGACATCTTTAGTATTCAACAACACCGCGCGCACGGACTTGGATAAAACCAGAAACTTAGTGCGCATATCCAAAAGCTTGGTTTCCAGCGCGTAGGCGCTGGTGGTAATAGTGAACACAACAAGGCAGACAAGCAAAGCAATTCTTCTAAACATTTTATCCTCCCTAGCTCATCCGGTCATCCTGAGCGCCTGCCGACAGGCAGGCAAAATCCTGCGCCAACCGAGATCCTTCGTCGCAAAAAACGCTCCTCAGGATGACCCCGATTAAACAATCCATCCTCACAACTCACAACTCATAACTCACAACACATTCCAATCTATTGACTCCCTTTCGGTAAAACCACTTTGGCGATAGTCAGCGTGCACTTTGCCGATTCGGAATCCTTGGATTTCGGGCTGATCGCGTACTTATCAATGACCAACAGCTTAGTCGAACTTTCCACCGCGAACATAAAAGTAACCAACTGTTCCATCGTCGCTTCACAACTGACGTTGACATAGTGTTTCTTGGTCGAGCCCAGGTTTTTAGCGCCCGCGGGCTTCATATCTACAATGTAGACTGCGCATTTATCGGCTAAGCTCTCCACTTCTTTAAGCAAAGCCGTCATCTCCTCGTCTTCAGTCTGCTGCTTCTGGAAATAAGTGGCGTACTGCGCTTCTTCCGAGCGGATCCGGTTTTTCTGCGCGACGATCTTAACGTCCTTCTTTATTCCGGCCTCGATATCCTGCAGTTGTTTATTCAAAGAGGCCATCTTGGATAAAATAGGGGCGATGATCAGCCGGTCGAGAAACGCCAGGGATACAAAGGCCGCGGCGATGGCAAGAAAGAGCTTCTCTTTTTTCTTCAGGCGCGCTACCCGCGCCAGGAATTTCTGGGGATCGGGAAATTTAATCGGCATTACGCGCCCTCTCCAGTGTCGCGGCTATTTCAAAATCGGTAACGTCCCGGCTGCCTTCTTTTCTTTTAGTAGTGTACTTGGTCTTAACGTCCTTAAAATACTTGGATTTCTCGAGCGTATCCACGAAGCCAAAAACCACCGACATCGATTCCGCGGTCCCTTTAATCGAGAACCTGCCTTGCTCGTCATAACGGATATCACTATACTCGATTTCCAAGGGAGTCACGGCATACAATTCATTCAAAGTCTCCAGCGAATATCCGCGCTGGGCCAGATACGACCGCACCAAGCTTATCTCGGCAAAATTATTTTCCAACTGCTGGGCTTCGGAACGGATCGGCTGGTATTTCTTGGAGAGCCCGGCTAAATATAGATTCTTGAAATAAATGTTGGCCGTAAGAATAAAAAACACCAGCAGAAAAATAAATAAAACGAACATCCCGGTCTTAATCACTTCCTTGCCGCGCTGTTCCAGGGCCCGGCGCATCCGCACGTCTTCGGGAATAAAAGAGACCTTTAATTCCTCGTAATGCAGGAGCGCCGAGATCATGGCCAGATAAGATACGCGGGAGGGCGCGGCGATCGCCTTTTCCAGCACATCCTTATTCGCCGCGCTCTTGAGATACTGGGCCGCTTGAGTAGGGAGCCTGACGGCATCGTTTAAAATTATCTCCAGGTCCGCCCAGTTATAGTCGACGCCGGATAAGATCATCTGCACCGGCATCCGTTCCACATCCTCGACTTGATAGGCCTCCAGGGACTTCTTCAGCTCCTCGGCGAACTTGGGCTGATACTTCTCTTTTTCCCCCGACAGATGATTAGCCCCTATCGGTATGACCCGGGTATACAAAATCTTATTTTTAAAGACCACCATGTAATCCGAGGATAGATCGTCGACATTAACCAGGCAAAAGGGGAATGCCTGATTCTCCTGCTTGAATAATCTAGTCCCGGATTTGGCGACGGCCTCGGCGGCGAAAACGATATTCTCGGTTTTCAATCCCGCCTTTTGGAGGATCTCGAACTGGCGCTTGGCCACCTGGCGGGTTACGATCACCAGCAGTATCTTGGTGTAACTTTGCTTGAAGATATCAATATCCAAATAATCGATCAAAATTTCTTCGCGCGAATAGGGAGTATGCCGGCCGGCCTGCAAATTGATAATCTCGCGGATCTCTTCGGGATTTGTCGAGGGAACTTCAATATTTTTGGAAATTACCTGGGCCGCGGGCATGATATTGATGATAACCGGATTATGGGCCTTGACTTGCGCGTACAGGCTCTTTAAGGCTTTGATAATAGCCTCATCCGACGCCCCGGAGATATCGCGGCTCAACAGCTTAACCACCTCGCGCTTGCCGGTAGCGGAATTGCGCACCTGGGCGATTTTCAAAGTCGAGGCCGTGAAATCAATCGCGACCAATTCGGAGTGTTTTTTCTGACTGAATAGACTCATGCTTATTCTTGTAGACTGTTATAAAAACCCAATTACCAAAACCCAAATCCCAATGAATACCCAATATCCAATTACCAATTTGGTCATTGGAATTTTAACTCTACTGTTCCCTCCAATACTTCACCCGCGCTTTCTTATCCATCACGCACTTAGTTACCGCGGTATGTTTGCTGTCTTTCGGATGACGCATGGTTGCCGAGGTATCCTTATTTTTTTTGAGGCTGGCGCAAGCCCGGATCATAAAATTCTGGGATGATACGGCGCACTGTTCACCCAATAACGCGTCGATCTGCTCGCGCTGCAAATCACTAAGATTATACTCCGCCTGCATCCTCTCTCCTGCGGCCCCCACGGTTTCAAATGTTACATCATCCGCTGTTCCATCGGAATTATCGGGGCCGGCCCTTAACGACGCGAGCTTATCCGCCAAATTCTCCGGTAAACCTAAAGCATAGAGCACAAAAAGCGGCGCGGTATTCACATTAACCTGGCCCGACCCATATATAGTAACATAATCTATGATTTTAATATAGGCGCATTCGGTGACGCCTTTGATCAGCCGCAGCTCATCCAGCACTTCCAGATCCCGGTCGCCGGCTTCATAAGGCGCCGGCAAATGCCGGTAATAATCGTCTTCGGCCCCTTCCGTAGGAACGCATTCTTGGCTGTCGGCATCGCGCCAATCGACAATCGCGGCCGCCAACTGCGCAGCATCGGAGCCGCTACCCGGGCCTAAGGCGTAACTGAAAAGCCGCTCCAAAACCTCCCGGTCAGCCTTATTCAAATTAATCTTACGCTCTTCGTCGACCGCCCCATACCACATCAGCGGGCCGCCGGAGATATTATCGATCAGCTCCTGCCCGATTTGGCATACGCCGTCGCCGACTTCCAGGCCCTTGAATTCTGCGGAATTATTACACCAGGAATCCCGCAAACTTTGGTAATTGGCATTGGCAGTAGCCAAAATAATTTGCCGCGCAGCCTTTTGAATGCCGGCTTGTCTAATCAATACCAGTTTCCGGCGTTCGTCCAGCCGCTGGACCAAAGACAATTTCTGACGCACCGTATACCCGAGGATAACGGCAAAGGCGGCCAAAAGGCACATTGACCACATCGTCAACAACATTATCCCGCCGCGCGGTTTATCCCTGCCTTGCCGGCAGTCAGGCGCCGACCGGGATATCCACGGTCTTAGTAAAGATAAGGTTTTCCGGCTCATGTTCATATTCGACTTGCAAACGCACGGCCAAGGGCAATGCCGGCAAAGCCCAGTCATCCACCCAGATATAATTATTAGTCGCGGCGTCCAAGCGCAGATAAGCAAACTCGGCCGTTACAATATTATCGATAATAACGGTATCATTAGGGCTGTGGTCAACAAAAATTTCCGCCATGTCCGCCTGCGAACGCAACAATGAATTAGCGGCAGGATCAAAGACATAAGAAACTTTGCCTATCGGCATAAAATCAAATCCCCGGCTCACCACAACAGCGGCAAAAGTCAGACTATCTTTGCGGCCGGCGAATTTGATCCCGGTAAAGGTAAAGGCGTTATGCAGGTCATGGCTGAATTTATCGAAGGCAATAACCATCTTTTCTTCAAAAGGCTCGGCCTGTACCCTTTTCCAGACTTTAAGCCCGCTGGCAAAAGTAGTATAAACCGCAAGCCCGATCATCGCCACCATCGAGACGACTATGAGGAGTTCGATAAGGGTGAAGCTCCTGACACTCTGACACTTTGACACTTTGAATTTTGTCATTTGCGCTTCACTAAATTCTTACGACGCATTACTCTTCCTTATAATAATAACTCATCCCGGTCCGTGACAGACTGCGATGCCGCAGGCCTTCATCCCAGGCGACCACCAGTTGGATTTGATAAAATTGGCTCTCCTTATCCAGGGCCTTTAAGTCCACGTTCCAGGTATAATTATGCGCTCCCGCCGGCAAAATTCCGCTTAACGCGGCCTGGCCGAAAGTCCCGGAATGCTGGAATATGGCGGATACCTCCCAGAATTTTTCATCCATCCAAGAAGCCAGCTTTAAATACCGCTCATAGTAACCCAGCGCATTCAGGGCCATAAAATACGATTGATAAAGCATCACCGCCGTCAAGGAGAGCAAAGCGGTAGCCACCATGACTTCAATTAGAGTGAATCCTCTTCGACACCGGCACACCGGCGCACCGGCTAACCGGCTAACCGGCCTACCAATTCTTAACATCATCATCGCTCTCAACGCCGTCTTTGCCCATCGAGAATAAATCAAAGTCGGCCCGGTGCTCGCCCGGCGAGCGGTACTGATAGGTCCGGCCCCACGGGTCTATCGGCATCTTCTCAATATACGGGCCATTCCAATTTGCCGCTGTGGCCGGCGGCGCCATGAGGGCAGTAAGTCCTTCGCTGCTGATAGGAAAACTCCCATTATCCAATTCGTACATTTTAAGGGCCGTGGCGATATTAGCGCTTATATCCGCCTGGGCCGCGGTCCTTCTGGCCTGTTCACCCCTGCCGGTAAACCGCGGCATGACCATCGCGACCAGCGCGCCAATGATCACCACGACGAGCATAAGCTCGATTAATGTAAAGGCCTTATTTGTAAATTGCTTGCTCATACTCACCTCCGCTCTAAAATCCCAATGACCAATAACCAAATCCCAATGAAATCCCAATTACAAATGACCAATTGGGATTTGGAAATTGGAGATTTATTGGGATTTGGGATTTGGTCATTGGGATTTCATTTATCCAGTTTCAGCTCTTCTCTAAATACTCCCTCCACCGGTCTTCCAAGTCGCGAATCGTGCGCACTTGCGTCGGATAAGTGAACCGCAGAGCATCCTCGACGTTTTTGCCGTCGCGCAGCTCGCGGCAAAAATTAGCAAAATTATCCGAGCCGTACTTATCGATCAAAAAAAAGACGATCGAGGCCGCCTGCAGATAAAATGTGTTGACCAGGCTTTGTCCGCTGACAAAAAGAATGCCCAGTTGATCGTCCTTGACCCGCACCGACTTGATATAGACCCGAGTTTTACTGGTAACCATCCGGATATCGGTGCGCATAAGATCATCCAGCATCAAAAAAATGTTTTTCTTCCGGTACTCTTTGGCCAAAGCCTTAATTTGGCCGCGCTTGGCGAATTCACAGCGCTGGGCCACGCCCTCATCGAGCCACAGCGGCACTTCGCCTTTAAACCCGACAAAATCCCGGAAAATCAAATGCCCCATTTCATGAGGGAGGATAGAATCCAAAAACGACGGGCTGCCCTGATAACTGGATATCTCCTTACGCGTATAATCGGCCATCCCCTCGGACCACTCCGGCTGTCCGGTGCCTTGGAGGAAAGCCGCGTGATCGGGATAGGCAAAAATCTTGACCCGCTTATCCCAAGTCCAGAAATTGGAAGTCCGGGCGTAACCCAGATCATCGGCGATATCGCGGTAATAATCCTCCGCTTTCAGGGCAACCTCTTTGGCGAATTTATCGTCCTTACCGGTATAATTAATAATAAAATGATCGCTGTTATAAAGAAACCAAGTAGTTACCCGGCTCTCCGGCTCAGCCCGCGCGCCGGAGGCGGCTGACAACACCACCAGTAAAACAATTAACAATGACCTTAAAAATAATCTCGACATATCTATAGTTTTGTGTAATGTTTTAAGTGTAAAGTGTAATGTGGGTGTAATGTATTAATGTGCAATGGAATATAATTCTTAACGTTTTTTCATTACACAATCTTTTGCATTAAACCAACATTACACCTGCCTGCCGGCAGGCAGGCATTACACAATGAACATTACACAAAACGAACTTTTTTCCTGCGCTATTATGCCCCCGCCATCACGTTGATCTCGAACAACGGCAGTAACATCGCGATGACGATGAAACCGACGATTATCCCCATGACCAAAATCATTAACGGCTCCAATAATGACGCCAGCATCCGCATAGCCTCGTCGGTATCACGCTCATAAGTGGCCGCCACTTCGCCCAAGGCGTCATCCAGGCGGCCGGATTCCTCGCCGATAATGATCAGATTCGACATAAACAGCGGAAAAATACCGGCCTTCTTCAAGCTCTTGCCGAATGAACCTCCCTGCTCCAGCTCCTTGTAACTTTGACCCAGGTGCCGCTTAAGCACCTCGTTGCTCAATACCGGAATGGCGATATCTATGGCCTTAAGGATCGGGATGCCGCTTTTAATCAGCAATTCCATCGTCCGGGTAAACCGGCCCAGTTCGCTCTTTAAGACTAATTCTCCGAATACCGGGATGCGTAATTTAAAAGCGCCCAGCGAACCCGATGCGGCTTGGGAGATAAAAACCCGGCGAATAATCAAAACCGCTGCCGCGATTACCGCCCACGCCCACCACTGCCGGGCATATCCGCTGACGGCGATTAATATGCGCGTCGGCAGAGGCAAGGCCTGGCCCATGCCCGAGAAAATATTCAACAACCGGGGCATTACAAAGGTAAGCATAAAAATAATAGTGCCTACGCCCACCACGGCCATAAGGACAGGATAAGCCATAGCCATGCGAAAACGGGACATCAACTCTTCCTGTTTGGCCCGGTACTCGGCTACCCGAAGCAAAGCCTGCGGCAGCTGGCCGCTGTCTTCGCCGGTATGCACCATAGCGATATACAGCGTTTGAAACAGCCCCGGATACCTGGCCAGGCTGGAGGAAAATGTCGCGCCTTCTTTCACATTGTTGTAGACGCTGCGTAACAGGCCTCTTAAGGCGCTGCTCTGGGACTGTTCGCTGATAATATTCAAACTCGATAAGATCGGCACCCCGGACTTGAGGAGGCTGGCCAACTGACGGGTTACAATGGTAATCTCCCGGCTCTTGATCCCCAGGCGGCCGGCGGATACCACCGCCACATCCCGCCCGTATACGGAAGGCTTATCTTGCTGTTCGACGCGCACCGGCAAGAGCCCAAGTTGCGAGATCTTATCCACCGCTTCTTTCTCGGATTGGGCTTCAATCACACCTTCAATGACTTCCTCGGGGCCTTTCTTGGCGCGATATTTGAATTGAGGCATAGCTCTCTCCATCTAATAAAATCGCTAATTACCAATGACCAAATCCCAAACCCCAATGAATCTCCAATATCCAAATCCCAATTGGACATTGATTATTGGGATTTCATTGGGATTTGGATATTGGGATTTGGTCATTCCTTAGCATCTTCTCCAGTCAACTCCTCCTGCACATACTTGCCGACCCGCGCGCGGTCGGAGCTGGTGATATCGAGAAAACAAACCGCCACATTATAAAAATGGCCCTGTTTGTTTTCGTCCACCCGGATGACCCGGGCTAAGCACTCCACCGGCTTACCTGCGTCGGGAAGTTCAATCCGGACATCCAGCAATGCCCCGGCCGGCAAGGAACGGTCAGCCACAAACAATAACCCCCCAGCCGAAATATTCTTGGTGATACTGATCTGCTCGGGCTTAAAACCGCGGGCCGCCAGGTCCGCTTCCGACTCAAAAACCTGGTAATGAATATTTACCTTGGCCTCCAGCCGCAAATACACCCTTCTATCCGAGGACGCCGGCTCAAGCCGTGATTCGATAAAAGGTTTTTTTTGCGCCACTATCTCCTTAACGGGCAGGACAAAGCTCTCTTCTTTCTGGGCGGTTACCGGCTCTTTCTCGGCGCTGGCTACTTTCATGATTTCTTCGGGAGTAGTTACGCCGGCTAAGACTTTCAACCAGCCGTCCTGCCGAAGCGTGCGCATACCCTTGGCTAAAGCCGCTCTTTTGATCTGGCCGGCCGACGCTTTCTTGACCACCAAGTCCTGAATCTCTTCATCGACCAACAAAATTTCATAAATGGCGGTCCGTCCATAGAACCCGGTATTGTTGCAACTCGGGCATCCTTTACTGCGAAAGACCTTCACTTTATCCGCGCTGACCGTACCGACCTCTTTAGCTATAAGCTCTTTGAGCTCTGCCGGGGCCTTCGTATCTTCATCTTTGCAGTCCGGACAAAGGACCCGGATCAAACGCTGGGCGATAAAGGCTTCAATGCTGGAGGCGACCAAGTACGGCTCAACACCGATATCAATCAAACGGGTGATACCGCTGGCCGCGTCGTTAGTATGCAAAGTCGAAAAAACCAAGTGGCCGGTAAGGGCCACGCGAATCGCGATCTCGGCAGTCTCCAAATCCCGCACTTCTCCGACCATCATCACATCCGGGTCATGGCGCAGCATGCTGCGCAAACCCCGGGCAAAGTCCAGGCCGATCTCGGACATAACCTGAATCTGAGTGATGCCGTCCATCTCGTATTCTATAGGATCTTCAATAGTAATGATCTTACGGGCCTTGGTATTGATCCGGCTTAAACAGGCATAAAGTGTCGTGGTCTTGCCGCTTCCCGTCGGCCCGGTAACAAAGATAACTCCGTGCGGCTTTTGAATGAGCTTTTCGAACATGGTTAATTCCCGATGCCCTAAGCCCAGTTTCTCCAAACTAAAAAGCATATTCGTCGGTAAAATCCGGATAACCATGCTTTCGCCATAGGGCGTAGGGATTGTGGAGATACGCAAATCCAACACCTGGTCCTGGATCTTAACCACGGCCCGGCCGTCTTGCGGAAGCCGGCGCTCCACAATGTTAAGATTAGACATGATCTTAATCCGGGAGATAATTGCCGCCAGAAAACTCTTAAATTCCGGCGGGACTTTGGCGTCATACAGGATGCCGTCTACGCGATAGCGCAGCACCAGGCTGTTGCGGTAGGGCTCGATGTGAATATCGGTTGAGCGCTTGCGGAAGGCATCGAGAATGATCTGATTGACTAATTTGACTACCGAGGCGTCACCCGCGAGCTTCTCGATATCCTCGATCTTGTCCAAGGCCTCGGTAAAAGACGAAACCGCGCCGGCCGCGGACTGCGAGACGATCTGCCCTAAGGTATCGGCAGCCAGGCCGTAGAATCTTTGGTAAGCCTGGGTGATATCCGACTCGGTGGCCAAGACCATATCGATATCGTAGCCTAATTGCGTACGGATATCATCCTGAGTTTTTATATCCAGCGGATTAGAGGCGGCCACGGTCAAAACCCGCCCCTTTAAAGACACCGGCATAAACTTATAATATGAGGCGATCTTAACCGGGACCAGCTCAATCACCGCCTTATCCACCACCGCGGTTTGCAGGTCGACAAAATCCATCTGCAGCTTCCGACCTAGGATTTGCAAAACTTCCTTCTCCCGCAAAAGCCGGCGGGCAATAATTAATTGCACCAGCGGCGCATCGGTCGCGGCCAATTCGGCGCGCAAAGACGCCAGGGTATCCTGGGGCAGGAGCCCCTGCTCTTGCAGGGCTTCCAATAATAAGACGTCGGTTTTACGCATGGGCTATAGCTTTTGACGACCTAATCGAAATCCCAATGACCAAATCCCAAATCCCAATGAATCTCCAATATCCAAATCCCAATTGGTCATTGGTAATTGGGATTTCATTGCCTGCTTGCCGGCAGGCAGGCGAAACTCATCCGAATTAAGATAATGACAAATGACAAAATTCAAATACCAAAACAAATTCAAATCTCAAATTACAAAGTTTTGTTATTTGGTATTTGTGCTTTGAATTTATTTTGAATTTTGTGCTTTGTCATTTGAATTTTATCAACTTGAACATTGTTTCGGATTTAGCTTCCGTTATGCTTAACAATACCTACGCTTCCACATAGCGCTTGACGATCCGCATCAGCTCATCGAGCGCGATCGGCTTCATGATGTAGTCTTCGCAGCCCAGCTCCATACTCTGGATAATCGAGCTGGATTCCCGCTTGGCCGTCAACATGACTACCGGCACCTGTCGGGTAGCGGCGTTATTGCGCAGCTTCTTGAGGGTTTGAAAACCGTCCAGCTTGGGCATCAGTATGTCCAACAGAATCAGATCGAACTTTTCTTTACCGGCCATATCCACGCATTCGTCTCCGTCCGAAGCGGTAGCCACGCCGTAACGATGGCGCTTCAAGCTGCCGCTTAAGAAATCGCGCACATCCGGCTCATCGTCAACAATCAATATCTTCGCACTCATAATCAAGCCTGCAATCTATTTGAGGCATCCGCGCTTAAGTACTTCTTGTAACGGGTGATTGCCTCGTTCATATCAGAAAGAGTAACCAAAATCAATTTGACCTTTTTACCGCGGGCCTCATCCTCAGCGCGCTTAATCGCCCAGATATCTAAAGGATTAATGACAGCTACTTGCAGCGACCATTCATCTTCTTTAAGCGGCAAGCAACGCGCGTCCAGAATAAGGGTGGAACTAAATCTCCTCAATAATTCCAGCGGCAGCGGCTTATTTTCCAAGCTGATAGCCGGGATCTGAAACTGCTCGGAGAGGGCCCGAGTTAAATCCTGCTCGCTGATAGTACCCAAGCGCACCAATGTTGCGCCGATAAATTCGTTGGTTCGAGCTTGCTCGCTAAGCGCCGCGTTAAGCTGGGCTTCGGTAAGGTAGCCTTTCTCTTTTAATATCTGGCCTAGTTTACGATCATCGCGTAACATAACTTTTTAAAATCCCAATGACCAAATCCCAAACCCCAATGAATCTCCAATATCCAAATCCCAATTGGTCATTGGTAATTGGGATTTCATTGGGGTTTGGGATTTGGTCATTGGTAATTTTCTACGTTCGCTTGATAATTAGGATAATGCTCCGATCAAATAAAACTCCTCTTCCGGCTTATGGTCGAACTTGCCGTTCATGATCTTTTCGCATCCGTCCAGTGTTTCGGGACTGGTTACGTAAGCGCCTTTTTTCCCGGTATAGGCCTCAGCGACAAAGAAAGGCTGAGTCAAGAAATTCTGCAGTTTGCGCGCCCGCTCGTAGAGCGTCCGGTCGGCCGAAGACAATTCATCGATACCCACAACCAAAACGATACGGCGTAATTCTTCGTAACGCTGGAACATCCGGATAGTCTCCTGGGCGATATCAAAATGCCTCCGGCCGATAATATCAATATCCAAATTAGCCGAGTTTGACAATAAAGGGTCGATCGCCGGATACAGGCCTAACTGGATCCGCTCGCGGGAAAGCACCAGAATGGCATCCAGGAACCCGAATAAAGCCACAACCGCCGGGTCGGTCAAGTCGTCGGCGGGGACGTAAACTGCCTCAAAAGAGGTGATTGAGCCGCCCATCCCCACGGTAGTGCGGATCCGTTCGTGAAATTCGCTGGCCTCGGAAATCAGCGTCGGCTGATAGCCGGTTTCCGAAGGAACCCGGCCGAGCAAAGTCGAGATCTCCGCCCCGGCCTGCACAAAACGAAAGATATTATCCACAAATAATAACACATCCTGGTTCCGCCGCTGTACCGATTCGGCGATAGTTACCCCGGTCATGGCAATTCCGAACCGCGCCCCCGGCGGCTCATTCATCTGGCCGAAGACCATCATAGTTTTTGACAAAACCTCATGCTTATGCAATTCGTAAAATAATTCATTACCTTCGCGGATACGCTCGCCTACCCCGACAAACACGCAAGTACCCTGGTATTTCTTGACGATATGCTGGATAATTTCCAGCGTCAGGATGCTCTTGCCTAACGCGGCCCCCCCGAGAATACCGGTCTTGCTGCCCTTGACTACCGGGAGCAGTAAATCGATAATCTTAATTCCGGTTTCCATAACTTCAAAACTTTTTTTCTCGGCCCCTTTCATCTTGACCCGGCTGCCCATATCCGGCTTACGAATAGGCAGGCGCTCTGTTGCTACCACCGGGCCTTGCTCATCGATAGGATCGCCCAGCACATTAAGGATGCGGCCGTATAAACAGTCGCCGACCGGAATAGTGATCCCCTTACCGGTTACCCGGGCCTCCTGATAACGCTGTAAATTTATGGTGGAATTAATTGAGATGCAGCGGGCGATATTCCCGGGTAAATGCTCGGCGACTTCCAAGACGACTTCATTGCCCATGATGGTTTGGGTTTTGATGACTGAATAGATGTTGGGGACATCGTCGGCAGAGGTAAACTTGACGTCGACAACCGGGCCTTGGACGGAAACGATTTTGCCGGTGACTAAGGAGGCAGTTGACATTCGTGGGTTTTAGGTTGTAGGTTATAGGTTGTAGGTTATAGGTTTTAGCAATCCAAAGACTGTATCTTATCATGCTAAAACCTACAACCTAACACCTATAACCTTATCTTATCCCGATTTTCCCGTGAACAACAGCCGCGCGGCGAAGAGCTCGCGCATATTCCGGTCAATGATCTCATGGCGCACCCGAAAATACTCCAGCCGGGTCTTATTATCGATTTCCTTAAGCTTCTGGCCGCTATCCTCAAGATGGATAAAACGCGCGGCAAACTCGGCCAGCCGGGCTAATCCAAAACATTCGTAAAGCTTCTGCCCGGTCCACAAATACAACAAATACTCCAGGATATCGCCGATATCGGACTCTACTATTATATCAGAGTTATCCAGCTTTGCGATATATTCTTTTTGGCCAGCGGCCGGCTTAGTGAGCATCGCGGGATTAAACGGCAGGACCGCAATAACTTCCACTTTTTGCACGGTAAACGATACCGGCCGGGGGAAAACGATCTTCAAATAACCAAACTGCCCCTCAAAGGCCCGCGCCATCAGATAATCGCGTAACTGCATCGCTTGGGGATGGCGCTGGTCATCCTGAATGCCGGGAAAAGCCACAAAGGGGATCTTGGTATCGCGCATATACATCTTGCCGCGCTCGCCGATAACAATCAGCCGGCCGGGTATTTTTTCCAGCTCGCGGATAGCGGCATTAATAACCTGCATATTCAGGCCGCCGAGCAGCCCGCTGTCCGATGTTACCGCCACCACGGCCTGCGACTGATTTTGGGGGGTAATAAAGGGGTGAACTACCGTATTGACGTCGATTAAATCAATGAAGCTTTCGATTGAAAGGAGAAGTTTTTCGTAGGTTTTCATGCGGTGCTCTAGGATCTTAAACTGAGTAACCGCAATGTTTTTCAGCGCTTCGAGCAGCGCCCCCAGGCCCTTGTTGAATTCGAGGTCCTTCTTGAGTACGGAAAGGGTTTTCATCAGTAAAAGCCCCGGGTGTCAGCGCGCGGAAAATGCAAGAGTATCATTGGCGTAGAACTCAGTAGTGTCAGAGTATCAGAGTGTCAGCGCGCGTGAAATTCAGGGGTGTCAGCGCACGGAAAATTCAAGGGTGTCAGTGGAGTTAAATTGGAGAGTGTCAGAGTGTCAAGGTGTCAGAGTGTCAAGGTGTCAGAGTGTCAAGGTGTCAGCGTATCATTTACACTATGACACTATGACACCCGGAGTTTTCCGTCACTGACACTCTGACACCCCATGTTTTACTCCAATGTCACGCTAATCGATCATTTATAACTCCGATTTACTTCAACACTCCCTTAATAAACCCAGCCAGGGCTTCATCCAGCTGCGCCAGCAGGTCTTCGCCGATTTCATAATTCTCCCGTATCTTAGCGAAGAACCCGGGGAATTTCTGTTCGATATACGGCCGGATCTCTTTACGAAACTGCTTAATTTGAGTAACCGACAAGCTATCCAAAGCGCCCTTATTCAAGGCATGCAGGTACACACACTGTTCTTCTACGGGTACGGGTTCATTCTTATCCTGGACAATTAACTGATTGATAGTTTCTCCTCGGCGCAGCCGCCCCTCGGCTTCCCGAGACAGCCCGGTGGTACGCAGCTGGGTCATCGCCAGTAATTCACGGTACTGCAAATAATCCAAGCGCAGGGATTTGCTTAATTGTTTCATCGCCGGCCACTGGGCCTTATTGCCGATACGGGAAACCGACAAACCAAAGTCGATCGCCGGCTTAAACCCCTTATTAAACAAGCTGGTCGAAAAATACAGCTGTCCGTCGGTCATGGAGATAAGGTTAGTCGGGACATAACCGGTAACATCCCCCTGCAGAATCTCGACAATGGGGAAAAAAGTCATCGACCCTCCGCCCAATTCATCCTTTAAATAACCCGCGCGCTCGACCAGCTGGGAGTGGATGTAAAAGATGTCTCCGGGGTACGCCTCTCTTCCCGGGGCGCGTTCCAGCAACAAACAGATTTGGCGATAGACCCAAGAATGCTTGGTTAAGTCATCAAAGACCACAAAAACATCTTTGCCCCGGTGCATAAAGAACTCCCCGA
>JBFZAQ010000155.1:0-13891 GCA_041308885.1 Candidatus Omnitrophota bacterium
CAAGCGCCTGCCAGCGCTCCTGATCCAAATATTTCTCGGCCTCCAGAGGCGAGGTATGGCGCAGCGCGGCCAACGCAATATGGGTGATCTCCGAGCCCGCATATCCGTCGGGACGCAGATACTTGATCGGGTCAATACGCTGCCGGACAGCGCGCACCTTGACTAATTCATTGCGCAGCTTATACTCAAAGGCGATCCAGGATTTCACCAGCGGATGTTGCGAGTCAACCACCTCAATCCCCGCGGCACAACCCTGCAATACAGCCGCATCCGACTCCGGGATCATCTCTTTAGCCCGCGCGATAAACTGCTCCCAAGAAAACGGAGGCTTCAGGCCGAAGTGGAGCATGGGCAGGCTCGAAATAAAGTAGTAATAGAAAGAGCTCATAGTTAGTCAATGGCCAATTACCAATGACCAAATCCCAATGAATGTCCAATTACCAAATTCCAATTGGTGATTGGATATTGGTAATTCATTGGGTTTTGGGATTTGATCATTGGGATTTAACTATTTCCCCTAAACCCATGTCTAGTCTTTATCGTTGCGTAAAGCGAATTGCAATATCTCATCTAATTTCGGTTTTAGCACTTGGCCGATATATTCGGCCAGGGCCTTATCCGTAAAATCAAAGCAGGACTTGCCGGAGTCAAAACTGATAGTAAATCCCCGGCGGATATCGTCACTGGGGCGTAAGACTATCTCTTTTTTTAGCTCATCTTGAAGCTTATGCAAAAAACCTTTTTCCAGGGCTTCGGCGTCTTGCTTGCTTAGCGTAACGCTTATTTGGCCGGTATCCGCGGCCCGGGCCATCTCAACGATAATCCTCGCCAGCTCTTGCGCTCCTAAAGCCTGATCGATATTCCGGGTAATAATTCCGGTCAACAGGGTATTTATCTGTTGCCGCAGGGCGATCAGAAAATCCCTGCCTGCCTGCGCCAGATTCGCCTGCATGGCTGCTTCTTCTTGACGCAAACTCTCCTGCGCCGCCTGGATAAGCGCGCGGGCCTCAGCCTGCGCCTTACGCACGATCTCCCGCGCCTGTTCGAGCGCAGCCTGCTCAATGGCAGCTGCCTTAGTTTCGGCGGCATGCACCCCTTCTTGTTGTATCTTGACAATCAAATTTTGGATGTCTTGCGTCATGCTCTGCTCCCTATCCCGTTTGCTTCAACAACTTGATGACTTCATCCAGCTTGGCGGCGATGGATCTCAACACCTCAATCTGTTCCCGCTGAATCCGTTCCTGCTTTTCCTGCAACTGCCGGGCTTCACCGGCCATTTTGGATAAATCGCCTAACTTATTAAGATCAAACATTGAGTAACTCCTTAACTGCGGATACCGGATCCGGCGCTTGAAGTATCGGCCGGCCGACGACCAGATAATCACTGCCCGCCGCAATAGCCTCGCGCACAGTAGCCGTTCTTTTCTGATCATCCGCCGGGGCATTGACCGCCCGGATTCCCGGGGTAACGATAATAAAAGACTGCTTGATATTCTGACGCAGCGATTTTGCTTCCCGCACCGAGCAAACTACGCCGTCTAAACCGCAATGCAAACCTTCTTGGGCGCGCTGTAATACTTCCTCCACACCCGCTTCTTGGCTGGTCAAAACCGTAACCCCGATTAATTTCGTCCGAGTGATGCCTAAGGCATCCGCCTCTTGCTCAGCTCCTTCCACGGCCGCCTCCAGCATTTTTCTCCCCCCGGCGATATGCACGGTTGTCATGGCCACCTTAAGCCGCGCGGCCTGGCGCACGGCCTGAGCCACAGTATGGGGTATATCATGAAACTTTAAATCCAGAAATACTTCCCCTCCCGCGGCGTGAATGCGCTCGATAATCTGCGGCCCGCCGGCCGTAAACAATTGCAGTCCTACTTTAAACATCGTAACCTGCGGATAAAGACGCTGGACTAACCCCGCGGCTTGCTCCGGCGTATCCACATCCAAAGCCAAGATCAATTGAGCTCTCATATGCGCACACTCCCGACTACCTGCCGTATGCTGGCGATCTTATTTGTCTTCAGATACTCCTTTAGACCATTGATAATTTCACGGCTGACCCGCGGATTAATAAAATTTGCCGTCCCGATACTCACGGCGGCGGCCCCCGCGATAATAAACTCCAGGGCGCTTAACGTATCCATTATCCCGCCCATGCCGATAATAGGAATTTTGATCTTCTGGTAAGCTTCCCAAACCATGCGCACCGCCACCGGCCGGATCGCCGGACCGCTTAAACCGGCCGTAACCATCGCAATTCTCGGTTTGCGAGTTTCCGCGTCAATACTCATCCCGCTTAAAGTATTAATCAAGGCCACCGCATCCGACCCGCCTGCTTCGGCCGCTTGGGCGATAGATACGATATCAGTCACGTTGGGTGACAATTTGGTAATCAGAGTCTTGCGAGTAACTCTCCTCACCGCGCGGACAAGCTGATAGGTTGCCTTGGGGTCCTGGGCAATCAGTGTGCCGGTGTGCCGGTGTGCCGGTGTGCCGGTCGAACCGGCTAACCGGCTAACCGGCTTACCGGCCAACCTTACATTCGGGCACGATATATTCAGTTCCAGCGCCGCGACTTCTTTCATTTTATCCAGCCGCTTGGCCAACACGACAAATTCGTCCGGGTCTCCTTCGGAGGCGATACTTGCAATTATCGGCACCCCCGCTTTCTTGAGCACGGGTAACTTATCGGAGATAAACTTATCTACCCCGGGATTTTCCAGCCCGATGGAATTCAACATCCCCGCCGGAGTTTCGCAGGTCCGGGGCATAGGATTACCCATGCGGGGTTTTAACGTTACAGTCTTAGAGACAATCGCCCCCAAACAGCCTAAATCCAGCCAATCCGCAAACTCCTCGCCGTAGCCAAAGGTGCCGGAGGCGGCCATTACCGGATTGCGTAATTTAAGCTTCCCGATTCTAACCGTTAAATTAGGCTGCATATTATTTCGCGAAAATCATTCGCACGGCTACGATCAATAAAAATATTCCAAATATCCTTCTTAACACCGGCTCGGCTATCTGCTGGGCCGCCTGCGCTCCGATGAGACCGCCGAATAAAAATCCGATGCAAATAAATCCGACTACCCCTAATTTAATATCCCCGGCATGGTAATAACGCCAGGCGGCCAGCAATCCTATCGGCGGGACCATAATCGCTAAAGTGGTCCCCTGTGCCTGATGCTGGGTAAAACCGAACAGATAGATCAGGGCGGGGATCAACACCGTTGCTCCGCCGATACCCAGCAATCCCCCGAATACCCCGGCGAACAAACCTAAGCCGATAAAAATCATGTTCTGTCCCATATGCGCTACTCCTCCCACAGAATCTCTCGCGCCGCAAACACCGGCCCTTCTTTACAAACCCGCTTATATTCAAAATCACCCTTCTGATCTTTTCCCTGACCCCTGTCCCTTGACCCCTGTCCCTTGACCTTAACCGCGCACCCTAAACACGCACCGATGCCGCAGGCCATATGCGCCTCAAGCGAAACCTGCGCCGGAATGCCGCGCTGCGCGGCTATGCGGGCAACTTCCCTTAGCATAGGATGCGGGCCGCAGGCGTAGATGGTCAATGGTCTCTGGTCAATGGTCAATAGTAAATTCGTTAGCAGTTCGGAAACGTAGCCCTTAAATCCGCGGCTGCCGTCGTCGGTGGCGATTTTGACGGTGCAGCCGGCCTTAATAAATTCCCGCCGGCATAAAATCTGGGATTTGGTTTTAGCGCCGATCAAAACAATAGGTTTTAGGTTACGGGTTTTAGGTTTTAGCCGGCTAATGCTTTCGGCAAGAAAAACCAGCGGAGCAACGCCCATTCCTCCGGCAATTAAGATAGGTTTTAGGTTATAGGTTATAGGTTTTAGGTAATCAAATCCCTTTCCCAGCGGGCCGATAATATCCAGCTTATCGCCAGCCTGCTTTTGAGCCAACAACAAGGTTCCTTGACCGACTACCTGATACAATAATTCAATATTCTTCCCTGTTACGCGATGAATCGACAGCGGCCGGCGCAACAGAGGTTCGACTCCGTCGGTAATCCGGATATTCAAGAATTGTCCGGGAGCGGCTTTCCGGGCCATCTGCGGGGCCTCGAGCGCAAGCAAGAAGAACCCTGATTTTAGCTGTTTATTATACAGTACGGTTAATCGCATTTGATCCATTCTGCGCGGTCTTGCGATTTAAATACCAAACAAAAACCCAGAATAATCCAAAAACTATAACTATTGCTTGAGCTTCGCCAAAATAGGCCCTAATGCCCTCCTGGCGTATATCCTCCCAAGATTCGATCAGAAGCGTCGTCGCGATTACCGCCACTATCGAGCCGATTTCTTTTTTTATCCAGGCGGTCTTCATCGGCAGAAACGCGGATATCTCGCCGCTTCCGAGTCGGTACAGCGACGGGAACAGCCTGGGAACGGCTAAGCAGTAATCGGTATATTCCTGTTTAAACATTCCCCGGAGTTTCTGCTCTTCTTTGAATATCAATAAGAAATACCGCCCCGCAAAAAAAGCCAGGAAGATCACCGCCACACATAGCTTAAATAGCATGAACACACTCCCTGCCCCGATAAGCAATATTCCCAGATACATCGGATTCCGGACTAACGCGTACGGCCCGCCCTGGATCAGGGACGCCCCATCCGAAGAATGCTCGGCCTTATACCCCCGCGCCGAAACCCGAACCAGCTGGCCGAGAAGTATCAAAGCGATACCCGCGATCTCCGCAAATTCATCCAACCAATTAATTTGCGACTGGCGGATAAAAACTGCGGGGAATACCGCCAGCAATACAACCGCCAGAAATATAATCACCCCGTTTACTTTAAGCCTTTTTTTCACTTAGTTTTTGACAGCGGGGACAAAAATAGGTCCCCCGTCCTCCTAAATTAGATTTACGAATCAAGGCCTTACAAATTAAGCAAGGTTTACCTTCGCGGTTATATACTTTATGAAAACGCACAAAATCCCCGCGCGCTCCGGACAACCGCACATAATCATCCACTGACGAGCCCTTATATCTAATGGCTTCGGTCAGGGTTGCGATTATCGCCTGATACAACCGCTGCGATTCAGATCCGGATAGCGAGGATGCCGGACGCTCCGGATGAATACGGGCCCGAAAAAGGGTTTCCGCAGCATAGATGTTACCTATGCCGGCAATAAACGCTTGATCCATAAGCAAGGGCTTGATTTTGGTTTTTTTCCGGGAGAGCAAACTTTGGAATTGAACAACAGAAATTGCAAACGGCTCGGGGCCTAATGTTTGAACGAACTTAAGGCTGCGCCAATCATCCAGAAGGCGCAACTCCGCAAATAATCTTTGGTCATTCACATCTAGGGTCTTGCCGTCGGATAAAGAAAAGCTCACCCGGCTTTTCTTAGCGTCTCCGGGATAAATCAACTGCCCGGTCATCTTAAGATGAATGGCCAATGACCTTCCATTAGATAGCTCTAAGATAAGTAATTTTGCCCGCCGCAGGACATTATTGATAGTAACGCCGGTCAGTCCGCGCTTGAACTCCCGCACCGCCGGCTGGCGGATGATTGACGGCTGATGCACGCAGACCTCGGTAATCTTTTTGCCTAAGACTGCTTTGACCAAATCTCTTCTCAACGTCTCTACTTCCGGGAGTTCCGGCATAGGCAAATTGTCTTTAACCGGGCCGTGACTCTTGGGCCCTGCGTCTTGTAACCATGCTGCCGTGATGCTGCTGTAACGATGTTACCTTAAGTTTCTTATTGATCACGGCCTCGATACCGGTAATCGTGGCCTGGGCCCCGGCTATCGTCGTGGTATAAGCAACTCCGTAAAGGATAACTTGCGAACGGATCTTCACTTCATCTTGCCGAGGCATTCTGCCGGAGGGGGTATTAATTACCAGCTGAATAGACCCGTTTTTCAACAGATCCAAAATGTTCGGCCGGCTCTCGGAGATCTTAGACAGCACCGTTACCGGTATATTGTTTTTTAACAACACGGCCGCCGTCCCGGAGGTGGCCTGGATATTAAAACCCACGGACTTTAATCTTTGAGCAATGGGGATTATGGCCCGTTTATCCTTATCCCGCACCGAGATAAACACATCCCCGCTTAAAGGCAAGCGCTGGCCGGCGGCCAACTGGCTTTTAAGGTAGGCTAGACCAAAATTCTCGTCAATGCCCATCACTTCGCCGGTAGATCTCATCTCCGGGCCCAGAATAATATCCACTCCGGGAAAGCGGTTAAAAGGGAACACCGATTCTTTCACCGCCACGTGCTTGGGGACAACCTCTTTGACAAACCCGAGCTCTTTAAGCGTCCTGCCCACCATGACTTTGGTGGCTAGTTTAGCTAAAGGCACGCCGATGGCCTTAGAAACAAAAGGCACGGTCCGCGACGCCCGGGGATTTACTTCCAGCACATACACTTGCCCGTCTTTTACCGCGTACTGAATATTCATTAACCCCTTAATATTCAACTCTTTGGCCATTATATAGGTAGCGGCGCGGATATCGCCGATTATCTTTTGGGAAAGCGAAAAGACCGGCAGGGCCATGGCCGAATCCCCCGAATGTATGCCGGCTTCTTCAATGTGCTCCATAATGCCGCCGATGACAAAGGTCTTGCCGTCGCCGATCACGTCCACATCCACCTCATAGGCATCCTCAAGAAATTTATCAATCAGCACCGGATGCGCGCCCGAAACCCGGGCTGCCTCATGGATAAACTGCTCCAGCGACCCCTCGTCATAAACAATCTGCATGGCCCGCCCGCCCAACACGTAAGAAGGCCGCACCAACACGGGATAGCCGATCTTCCGGGCCGCTTGTTTGGCTTGCGCATAATTAAAGGCGGTGCCGTTAGCAGGCTGGCGCAAACCTACGCGGTGCAGCATATTCTTAAACCGCTTCCGGTTCTCGGCGATATCAATGCTCTCAGCGCTTGTCCCCAAAACCGCTACCCCGGCTTTACGCAGCGGCACTGCCAGATTAAGCGGAGTCTGGCCCCCGAACTGCACTATGATGCCCATTGGCTTTTCTCGCTCAATAATGGCCAAAATATCTTCGCGGGTCAAAGGCTCAAAGTACAATCTATCGGAAGTATCATAATCGGTAGATACGGTTTCCGGGTTGCAATTAATCATCACGCTCTCAATACCCTCTTCTTTGAGCGCGTAGGAAGCATGACAACAGCAATAATCAAACTCAATACCTTGGCCGATACGATTTGGCCCGCCCCCCAATATTACAACTTTCTTTTTATCCATTATTCCCGCCTAGAATCTTGCTGACCTGTTCAACCGCTTCTGCGATAGTGCCGGCTTTAATCACGCCGCGGATATCCCAGGAATTGAGGCTTACTACAGGAACACCCAATTGCAAACAATAAGCCACCTCGGACAGAGTACCAGCTTCCCCGGGTAGGGCCACTACCGCATCCGCAGTCTTGACTACGAGAACATTTCTGGCTAAGCCCATACCAGAAGGAATAACTATATCGATAAAAGGATTGGCGTCGACCTTCTCATAGCTGGGGATTATACCGATAGTCTTCCCGCCGCCGGCTTTAAACCCAGAGGAAACCGCCAACATTGTACCACTAAGCCCGCCGGAGACAAGATATCCAACCACTTTAGCCAAGCTTTTACCTAAATTATGGGCTAACTGCTCCACTTCAGCTGTGCACTGCCGCCCTCCAATAACTCCTACTATTTTATCCGCCATACTCTTGTCTAGACCACCCCTCCCCCGCAGGAAAAAGAGGTACGGGAGAGATGAAGTTTAGCCCCCCAAACACTTGCGTCATGCGTCTTACAAATCACCACTTTTACAAATTGAATAAAACTGCGCCTGGACAGAATCGAACTGTCACTCATGGCTCCGGAGGCCATTGCCCTATCCGTTGGGCTACAGGCGCGTCGTTCGCTACTTATGCCCCTTGTCTAATTCCGGGGGTTGAATTCCCGGAATTAAACCGGAATTTTCATTACATCTACAAATTACGTGTTACACCTGCGTCATGCGCCTTGCGTCATGCGTCTTGTATCTTGCGTCTTCTATCTTGACACATCCGCGACTCAAAACAAACTCATCTGCTTATCCGCGCTTGCTACTGAAGCGGATTCATCAAAAAGCGAGATCTTACCGTACTCACCGTCGTATCCAGCCTGAATATTAACCTTGGCTTGCCGGACATTCATAATCCCTTCGGCTACCCGCGGGGGCAATCCTTTAAATAGCTCCTCTTGGGAAAGCTTGAGCAGAATCTCAAACTCCGTAGAATATTTAGCCACAAAACTGCGATAATCCCGCTCCACGGCAGCGGACCCGGCGGAAACCCTCCGGGCATTAGCAATAATCTCCTCCAACGGAATAAGACTTTTATAGGGCACGGCGTTCGACGGCACATATCCCTCCGGCCTGTCGGCAAGGGCTTCGATCCGATTCATTACCCCCACCGTAACCGGCTTGCCGCACTTCGGACATTTTCCCTGATGCGCTCGCGTCTCTTGCGGCGAAAATCTTACGTTGCAATTCCTGTGGCCATCATAATGATATTTTCCTTCCTCGGGAAAGAATTCGATCGTATAGAGAAATTTCTTTTTATCTTTAGTCCGTAACGCATCTCGGATTCCTTCGTAACTGAACTCACAATTAAAAACATTCGCCTCGCGTCCGATCTTTGAAGGAGAATGCGAATCGCTATTGGAAACCAAAGCGAAGCGATCCAAAGCGCTTAATCGCCAATTCATCGCCGGATCACTGGATAAACCTGTCTCGAGGGCAAATATCCTGGGGGTCTGATCCTCAAAGCAGTCTTCGATGCGGTCAAAGCCGGACATCGATCCAAAAAGCGAGAACCACGGCGTCCAGATGTGGCCGGGGATAAGCATACATTTCTCATCAATATCGAAGATGATCCGGGCCAGCTCGGCCGCATCCAAACCTAAAATCGGCCGTCCGTCCGAGGCTAAATTTCCGACGCGGGCTAAAGCCTCATTAATTTTATCTACCGATTTAAACGAGGGGGCCAGAAGCATATTGTGGATTCTGTAAGTTTTGCCCTTTTTAGAATAAATACTGCTGATCTCCGAAGTCAGGATAAAATATACGCCTTTATGCATAAACAGCCCGCTGCCTGTTTCTTCCAAATTCCCCTTCAACTCCTCCAGCCATAAATGATGGGTAAAATCTCCGGTGCCCATCAGGGTAATACCTTTTAACTTAGCCCACTCGGCGATATGCGCTACATCCATATCTTTGGAGGTAGCCCGTGAGTACTTCGAATGTACATGAAAGTCAGCGATAAATTCGGTCATCTCTTAACCTTGATTTTCCAATGGGTTTTGGCTCTCATAAAATTCCCAGTATAGTTATTTATGATATCACGATCGAGTCAATTCTTCAATGGTTTTAACGGCTTTTTTATACAGCAGATTAGCTAAGCGGACGGCGAGCTTGCCTGGTAGGCAATTTTTCCTGCGCACACAGTATATTCCACTACTCCCTTTAACTGCCGACCCAAGAAGGCTGAATTCTTGGATTTAGAAACCACCTCTTCTCTTTTCACCGTCCATTCTTTATCCGGAGCGATAATGGCGATATCGGCGTCTGCCGACGGGCTAAGGGTCCCTTTGGAGAGGCCTAAAATCCGGGCCGGATTCACACACATCTTTTGCACCAGGCCCGTCCACTGTAACACCCCATTGCCGATTAATACGCTAATACCCGCGGCCAATTCTGTCTCCAAGCCGATCACCCCGAATTCCGCCCGATCAAACTCAATCGCCTTTTCATTCTCGGTATGCGGGGCGTGATCCGAGGCCACGACATCGATAGTTCCGTCTCTCAAACCCTCTTTTATCGCCGCGACATCCTCGGCGCAGCGCAAAGGCGGATTCATTTTTAAATTCGTATCATACCCCCAGAGCGCGCTATCATCCAAGGCAAAATAATGCGGGGCAGTTTCACACGTCACTCTTACTCCGGCTTTCTTGGCCTTAGCAACCAGCTCTACCGACTCCCGGCAACTCACATGGGCAATATGAATGGCCGCTGCGGACTTCTTCGCCAAAGCGATGTCCCGTTCCACGCGCTTATATTCCGACTCCCGAGAAATCCCGCGTAATCCCAGCTTAGTAGATACATAGCCTAAATTTACCACTCCGTGATCGGACAAAAATTTGTCTTCGCAATGACAAATCACCAATAATCTTTCTTTCTTGGCCTGCCTGAGCGCCCGGAGCAGCAAATCTTCCCGCTCTACCGAAGCGCCGTCATCGGAGATCGCCACCACTCCGGCCTGCTTAAGCCCGGCGATATCCGCCAGCTCCTGCCCCTGCCGGCCTTTAGTAATCGCCCCGCAAATGTAAACAGCCAATTGTGCGTCTTTGCGTATAATCTCCTTAAGCATTTTAACTGCCTGCGGCGTATCTATTGCCGGTTGCGTATTGGGCATCGCCAATAGGCTGGTCACCCCGCCTTTAAGCCCGGCGCCTGTACCGCTGGCAATAGTCTCTTTATCTTCTCGGCCCGGCTCGCGCAAATGTACATGCATATCGACAATCCCCGGGATAATAATCTTACCCTTAGCCTCAATGATTTTATCGGCGGACGCCATTATATTTTTAGCTACCCGGGATATCTTGCGGCCGTCAATTAACAGATCGGCAATAGCGTCTAAATTATTCGCCGGGTCAATTACCCGCCCGCCTTTAATGAGAATTTTCATGCAAATCCTTGGCTTGTGAGACTAAAAACAAAACGCTCATTCTTACGGCGATGCCGTTAGTTACCTGTTCCAAAATAACCGAACTCTTCCCGTCAGCTACCTCGCTGGATATTTCAATGCCCCGGTTCAACGGGCCGGGGTGCATAACAATAATGCTCGGTTTAGCTTTCGCCAGCCTTTCGCGGGTTATCCCGAATTTTTTAAAATACTCGAATTGCTGAGGAAAAGCCGAGCCCTTATCGCGCTCAAATTGCATCCGTAAAACATTTACCGCATCGGCATCTTTAAGCGCCTTGTCTATATTGGTAGTAACATTAACCTGCATCTGGTCAATACCAGGGGGGATCAGCATCTTGGGCGCGCAGACCGTAACTTTTGCCCCCAATTTGGTTAATCCCCAAATATTCGAACGCGCCACTCGTGAATGGGCGATATCGCCAACAATACTAACCTGCAACCCGGAAATCCGGCCCAATTTTTCTTTGAGAGTAAACATATCCAGGAGCGCCTGGGTAGGATGTTCATGCCATCCGTCGCCGGCATTAACCACGCTAATGTCCAAGTGCCGGGATAACAAAGCGGGAGCCCCGGAACAATTATGGCGCATAACAATCACGTCCGCTTTCAAGGCCTGAATATTCATCCCGGTATCAATAAGCGTTTCACCCTTTTTGACGCTTGAGCTTTCGGTGGCGATATTAATCACGTCGGCAGATAAGCGCTTGGCGGCAACTTCAAACGATACCCTGGTCCGAGTCGATGGCTCATAAAATAAATTCACCACGGTTTTCCCGCGCAGCGCCGGGACTTTTTTAATGTCGCGGGTAGTAACCTCTTTAAAAGACTCGGCAGTAGCCAGGATAAACTCAATCTCTTCCCGGGATAGTTCTTCTAAGCTTAATAAGTCTTTTTTCGCCCAGATCATGCTGCCTTCTCCACAATCGCCACTTCATCTATCCCGTCCGTCTCGCTTAAGCGCACTTCTACGGCCTCGTCTTTAGCCGTGGGAATATTCTTGCCCGTATAATCCGCCCGAATAGGAATCTCGCGGTGCCCCCGGTCAACCAAGACCGCCAACTGTACCGATTTCGGACGGCCCAAATCAATTAAAGCATCTAAAGCACAACGGATAGTCCGCCCGGTAAACAAAACATCGTCCACTAAAATTACGTGTTTGTTGTTAAAATCAAATTCGATTTCCGTCTTGCGCACTACCGGTCCGGCGGCCAGAAGCGTTAGATCATCGCGATATAACGTGATATCCAGAATACCGACCGGCACCGTAACCCCTTCGATCTTATGTATATCTTGCGCCAGCCGCTTAGCCAAATAGGCCCCGCGATTACGAATACCCACAATGCACAATTCACCCGTCCCTTTATTCTTTTCCAGGATCTGGTGGGCAATACGCATCAAGCTTCTTTCAATTGCTTCTTTATCCAGTATTTTAGCTTTATCGGTCATAAAAAATCCCAACCGTCTTTTTGCGGTTGGGTTCCATTATTCCTAGCTGCTCTCTCATTCTAACCTCTTGGCCTTACCGGCTTCTCATGAGCCGACTTAAAGGCATTTTTATAAATATACCACAGGCTGGCCGATTGTCAAGGTGTATAGAGTTTATTCATCCGGCGAGTCCTGCCCGCTGCGCCACCCCGCCGCGCTCGCTTTAGCTGCCTGCCGATCGGTAGGCAGGCGCGCGGGGGGTGACCCCGGCTCCGCGATCACCCGCCGGCCAGAAAACTTATTTTCCGTTTTTTCAATCTCCAGCTTATCTGCGTCATTGCGAGGCGGCCGGCTATTACTTCAATACCGACGACGCGATCTTAAGCGGGCATAGAAACACAGAAAAACCCAAAACGTTCCTTATCTTATCGTACATTTATGCTGCATAATGCTGAGCATAACGATCAATGAGATCCCTGAGCATCCGCTGATATTTAGTACGGTGCTGCCGGGCCATCTTTTTGAAAAAATCGACGCTTGTGCGCTTCAAGACCAGGGTCACTTTTATCTTCTCCGCAGGAACAGCCAAATGTTCAGGGGCAGGAAGAAAATCTTTAACTCTGGTTAACCCCCCAACCGGCATATCCTGCTGACTAATCTTCTTTTTCATAATACCTTCTCCCTTTGCGCCAATACCCGGCGCCTATAATCCTGATTTTGCCTTGCCTACAAGTGAATCGGACAGTAATAATCTGATTACGCGCTTTACCTATACAAAAATAGCGCTCTTCAGCCGCGCTATGAAGAGAATCAATAAATATCTTTCTCTCTTTATCCGCAAACGCCTGGGAGGCAACTGTAAAATTCAGGCCGTGTTTACGGATGTTCTCGGCTTCTTTATCTTCATCCCAAACAAACGTACCGGAATGAATATCCATGTTTTAAGTATAGCCTATAAGCTATCTATTGTCAATACATTTATATGTATGATTATATGTATTAATATATGGATGCTAAATCACCACTACGAATTCGCCTTTGGGTGGATGCTGCTGAAAATGAGACTTAAGCGCCCGCGGTGTACCGCGCCGCACTTCCTCGAACTTCTTAGTTAATTCCCGCGCGCAGGCTATCTCTTTCTCCGGACACAAATGCTCCAAATCTTCCAGGGTCCTTATGATCCGGTGGCAGGATTCGTAGAAAATAATAGTCCGTTTGATTTTCAGCAATTCGCCGAGGCGGTTACGGCGGGCTAGACTGCGCGGCGGCAAGAATCCTTCAAATACAAAAGAGTGCGCGGGCTTACCCGACAAGACCAACGCATTAATAAAGGCTACCGGCCCGGGGATCAGCGTCATGGCCAGGCCCTGCTCAATGGCAGCATTAATCAGCTGATACCCGGGATCCAAGATACCGGGCGTTCCGGCATCGGAAACCAAAGCAATGTTTTTTCCGGCCTGCAGCTGCTCGAGAAGCTGACGCCCCCTGGTTACAACATTATGTTGGTAATAACTAAGTAACGGCGTCGATATCCCGTATTCGTCCAACAGTATCTTGCTGTGGCGGGTGTCTTCGCAGGCAATCAAATCTACGGACTTAAGAACCTCGATGGCCCGCAAAGAGATATCTTTGAGATTGCCGATGGGTGTAGCGATTATAAATAACATGATTAAGTTCAAATAACAAAGGACAAATATCAAAATAAATTCAAATAACAAATACCCAATGACTAAAATT
>JBFZAQ010000156.1:0-14398 GCA_041308885.1 Candidatus Omnitrophota bacterium
CGGCCTACGGCCTCAGAATGACGGCGGACTTAAGTGGACAGTTTTCTTGAGCGAAAGGGGAGTATATGCTAATAGTATTGTTAATTTTGCTTATCGCCGTTATTATCAGCTTTGCCTGGGTTGCCGGTATTTACAACAGCCTGGTCGCTTTGAGGAATGAAGTGCTTAATGCCTGGAAACAGATCGACGTCCAGCTTAAGCGCAGGTATGATCTTATTCCTAATTTAGTCGAGGCGGTTAAGGGCGCTATGAATTTTGAGCAAAAGACTCTGACTATGGTTATCGAAGCTAGGGCTAAAGCTATGTCGGCCCAAGGCGTAGCTGAGAAAGCGGCGTCTGAGAATATGTTGACTGGGGCTTTGCGTCAGTTATTTGCCCTAGTGGAGAATTATCCGAATCTAAAGTCTAACGAAAATGTTCTCAAGCTGCACGAAGAATTAGTCTCGACCGAAAATCGGATCGGTTTTTCCCGTCAGTTTTATAATGATATGGCGACCAAGTTTAACATCGCCCAGCAGGTCTTCCCGACCAACATTATCGCCGGAATGTTCGGGTTCAAGATCGCACAGTTGTTTGAGATTACGGATGCGGCGGAAAAACAGGCGCCTAAGGTGGATTTGAATTTGAAATAAGATGTAACACCGTTGGTAGGTAAGCATGAAGATAATGACAAATGACAACATTCAAATACCAAAATAAATTCCAATGTCAAATTCCCAATTTGTTATTTGATATTTGTAATTTGTCATTATTTTGTAATTTGTGCTTTGTTATTTGAGCTTAACGGTTTCAGGATTTTAGGATATTATATTATGCGGAGGTGTTCGATGTTCAAAGGTTCCATCGTTGCAGTAGTGACTCCGTTCAAAAAAGGCAAAGTTGATGAAAGGAAGCTTGCAGATTTGGTTCGGTTTCATATAAAGAATAGGACTTCCGGCATTGTGCCTTGCGGCACGACGGGAGAGTCAGCTACGCTTTCCTGGGCCGAGCATGAACGGGTGGTTGAAGTGGTTATCGAGGCAGCGGAGAAAAAGATACCGATTATTGCCGGAACGGGCTCTAATTCTACCGATGAAGCGGTAATGCTTACTAAACACGCGGAAAAATCCGGGGCTGACGCGACTCTGCATGTTTCACCGTACTATAATCGTCCGACTCAAAGGGGTTTGTATCTGCATTTTAAAGCCGTGGCGGATTGCGCGGATATCCCGGTTATCCTTTATAATATTGCTTCCCGCACCGGCGTGAATATTGAGCCGGAAACAATCGCCCAACTGGCGCGGGACTGTAAGAATATTGTGGCGGTAAAAGAAGCGTCGGGTAATCTGGATCAGATGTCGCGCATCAAAGCCTTATGCGGCCCGGAGTTTCAGCTGCTCTCCGGAGATGATTCTTTGACTTTGCCGCTGCTGGCTATCGGCGGGATTGGCGTCATCTCCGTGGTTGCCAACGTCGTTCCTCAAGATGTGGCGGGGTTAGTGAGCGAATTCGCTAAAGGTAATCTTAAAAAAGCCCGGGAGATTCACTATAAGTTACTGCCGTTAATTAAAGCTATGTTTATTGAGACTAATCCTATCCCGGTTAAGACGGCAATGGGGATGCTGGGAATGTGTGAGCCGGATTTGCGGCTGCCGATGTGCGCGATGGCTCCGGAGAACGCGGAGAAGCTGCGCAAAGCGCTAAAAGAATACGGATTACTATAAGGTTGTGTAATGCTAATTGTGTAATGTGTAATGCTAGTGTAATGTAAAAGAATGTTTAATGAAAAAGCATTACACTTTACACACTCAACATTACACAAAACTAAGTATAGGTTTTTTAAGGGGGTTATATGATTAAACTCGGAATAATGGGTGTTGGCGGTAAAATGGGCCGGCGGATCTTTGAGTTGGCTTCGCAGGATAAAGATTTTGAGCTTAGTTTTGCGTTGGAAAAGAAAGGGACGCCGATTATCGGCAGAGATTTAGGCCGGCTTAAAATATCCTCCAGCCCGGACGGATTGTTTTTGGTGGATGTCTGTATCGATTTTACTCTTCCGGAGGCCTCGGAAAATAACATTGCCTACGCGGCTAAGTACAAAAAAGCTTTAGTTCTTGGGACTACCGGTTTTAGCGAGGCGCAGATCAAGAAGATCGAAGATGCCGCCGGCGTTATTCCGATTGTATTCTCGCCGAATATGTCGGTGGGAGTTAATGTATTATTCGGGCTACTACCGGAAATTGCCAGGCGGCTGGGTCCGGATTATCATGTGGAGATTATCGAGGCTCACCATAAAGCCAAAAAAGACGCGCTTTCCGGGACCGCCAAGAAGATGGCTGAGGTGTTAACGACTGCTACCGGCCGGCAGATACCCATGCACGCCGTACGCTTGGGTGATATTGTCGGGGACCATACGGTGGTATTCTGCGGGAACTCCGAGCGTATTGAAATCAAGCATCAGGCTCATTCCCGCGATCTTTTCGCGCTGGGCGCTTTAAAGGCAGCCAAGTGGATCGCCGACAAGCCGGCGGGGCTGTATAGTATGCAGGATGTGCTGAAATAAGAACACAATATATAATAAATCCCAATGACCGAATCCCAAACCCCAATGAATTGCCAATTACCAATGTCCAATCGGGATTTAAATAATAAGCTATTAGTGTTTTTGGGAGAATGCTAATGTTTAAGCTCTCAAAGAAGTTGACTAGTCTTCCGCCGTATTTATTCGTGGAGATTGATAAGGCCAAGCGTAAGGCTCGCTCTGAGGGGCGGGATATTATTGATTTAGGCGTCGGAGATCCGGACCAGCCGACTCCGGCGCATGTGATTGAAAAATTATACCAGGCAGCTAAGGACCCGGCTACTCATAAGTACTCCCTGGATCAGGGGCTGCCTATCCTGCGTCAAGCTATCGCCGATTGGTATAAAAAGAATTTTAACGTGGAGCTTGATCCGGAAACGGAGATTTTGCCTTTGATCGGCTCCAAAGAAGGAATTGCCCATTTCCCGCTGGCTTTTTTAAATCAGGGCGATTACGCTTTGGTTCCCGATCCCTGTTATCCTCCTTATAAGGGCGGGACTATTCTGGCCGGAGGCAAGCCTTATTTGATGTGTTTGTTGGAGAAGAATGCGTTCTTGCCTGACCTGGCTAAGATCCCTCCGGCAGTAAGAAAAAAAGCCAAGTTGATGTTCGTGAATTTTCCTAATAACCCCACGGGAGCGGTAGCCGAGCCGCGTTTTTATAATGAGGTGGCGGACTTTGCTTTAAAGAATAAAATTATCATTGCTTCTGACCTGGCGTATTCGCAGATGAGCTATGATGGATATAAGCCATCCAGCTTTTTGGAGGCTGAAGGAGCCGCTCAAGTTGGAATTGAATTTCATTCGCTTTCGAAAACCTATAATATGACCGGCTGGCGGGTAGGCTGGGCTTGCGGTAATGCCGGGTTGATCGCGGGGTTAGCTAAAGTAAAATCCAACATTGATTCCGGTATTTTCAGCGCTATCCAGTTGGCAGCGATATCCGCCTTGGAAGGTCCGCAGCAGCATATCCGCAATATGTGTCAATTGTATCAAGATAGACGCAATGTTTTGGTTGGCGGACTACAGTCCTTAGGCTGGCAGGCGGCATATCCCAAGGCGACTTTCTATGTTTGGTGCCGGGTACCTAAAAAGCACGATTCTATCGCTTTTGCCCGGATTTTGCTGGATCAGGCGAATATCGTGGTTACGCCCGGAGTGGGTTTCGGCAAATACGGAGAAGGATATATTCGGATGGCGTTAACGGTCAGTAAAGAGCGGATGGCCGAGGCGGTGGAGAGAATTCGCAAGATTGGGATATAAGCAGTATTGATACTCTGACACTCTGACACCCGTAATTCGATCAGAGTATCAGAGTATCAGAGTATCAAAGTATCAAAGTATCAGAGTGTCATTCGATTCGTTTTCATATGGCCATTTGTTACATCGGTATAGGTTCGAATCTCGGAAATAGACGGAAGAATATTCAGGGTGCAATAAAGGCTATTCATCGATTAATGCAGACCCAAGTCCTTAAATCCTCTTCGATTATCGAAACCGTTCCCGTCGGCGGACCGCCGCAAGGAAAATTTTTGAATTGTGTCATTAAAATCCAAACCCGCTTATCCCCGCATTTTTTATTAAGTCAATTACTTAAGATTGAAAAAGAGCTTGGTCGGGTGCGCGGGGTTGTGAACGGACCGCGGACAATCGATCTGGATATCATTTTATACGGCAGGAGGAGAATTAATACCGCGCGGCTTAAAGTCCCCCATCCGCGCATGCTTAAGCGCGCGTTTGTAATGGAGCCGTTAAGGGAGATTTCTCAGGCCGTTTCGCATTGTCATTCTGAAGCGCCGAAGGCGCTGAAGAATCTAAGACGGAATTAGATTTTTCCCCGTTGCTGCGCTTAGGGTCAGAATGACTGAGTTTAGCGAATTTTCTAATGATTATTATTAAGAGTATCGTTTCGTTAAGCAAGATTATTGCCGGGGTGAAGCCGGATAAGCGCATTGGTTATGTCCCTACGATGGGGGCTTTGCACCTTGGGCATATATCGCTCATCCGAGCGGCTCGTCGAGAGAATGATATGGTGGTGGTGAGTATATTTGTCAATCCGCTTCAGTTCGGGCCTAAAGAAGATTTTACCGGCTATCCGCGCGGCCTCAGAAAAGATGCTTGGTTGTGCGAACGTTTTGGAGCGGATATTATTTTTTGCCCGAATTATAAAGTGATGTACCCGGAGGGATTCAGCACATTGGTGCAAGTTGCGGGTTTAAGCGAAGTTTTGTGCGGCGCCAGCCGCCCGGGCCATTTTCAGGGTGTTGCTACTGTGGTAGCGAAATTATTCAATATTGTCCAGCCGGATACCGCGTATTTCGGACAAAAAGATGCTCAGCAGGTAGCGGTGATTAAAAAGATGGCCGGGGACCTGAACATGCCGGTTAAAATAAAGGTTGTTCCTACGGCCAGAGATACGGATGGTTTGGCTTTAAGCTCCCGGAATCGCTATCTCAATGCCCAAGAGCGCAAAGACGCCTCGGTGCTGTATAAATCTTTGTCTTTGGCCCGTCGATTAATCAGTAAAGGTCAAACAAGCTCGCCCGCGATTATAGCGGCGATGAAAAGACTAATTTCAACTGTGCGGTCGGCCAAGATTGATTATGTGGCAATCGTGGATGTGGTTTCATTCAAGCCCAAGTTAAAGATCTCGGATAAGGTCTTGATTATGGTGGCGGTATGGATCGGGAAGACCAGGTTGATTGACAATATGGAAATGCAGAGTAATTAAGAGAAATATATTGAAATATATAGAAATAGAATGATGAAGAGCCCTAAACTTAAAATCGGAATAATCGGCTGCGGGGCCATTGGGACATCGCTGGCTAAGGCTATAAGCCGTCAATTTAGAGGCCGGGCCGAAGTTGCCGCGCTGTACGATATTGATCCGGTTAAGTCGCGCGCCCTGGCCGTCAGGCTGCATAAAGCCGTCGCTGTTGCGTCATTGGAGGCTGCCATACGGCGGGCAGATATTATTGTGGAATCCGCGCGCGCGGCAGATGCCTTTACCATAGCCCGCAGCAGCTTAAGACATAGCAAGGATATTCTGGTTATGAGTGTTGGTGGGATCGCGCAGCGTTTTAGAGAATTGAACTGTTTAGCTGACCGGTTCCGGTCGTCTGTTTTTGTTCCTTCGGGGGCAATTTGCGGGCTTGACGGCTTAAAGGCCTCAAGCATGGGGAAGATCGAACAGGTGCAATTGACCACTATTAAGCCGGCTCTAGCTTATTCCGGGGTGGAATATCTAAGAAAAAAGGGGATTAATCCGCAGCGGTTAAGAAAAGATACCATTTTATTCGACGGTAACGCTCAGAATGCCATTCGTCATTTTCCGCAAAATATCAATGTGGCTGCCGCGCTTAGCTTAGCGGGAGTCGGTCTTCAGCGCACGCGGGTGCGCATTATTGCTTCGGTGACCGCGAAGATTAATGCGCATGAGATCGAAATCAAGTCAGCAGCCGGGAGGATCGTGACCCGTACGGAGAATGTAGTGCACCCCGATAATCCCAAGACCAGTTATTTAGCGGTATTATCGGCGTTGGCGGTTTTGCGCCAGATTTTAGGTCCGGTGAAAGTCGGGACTTGAGTGAATAACGATTAAAACTAGATTACTCTATTGTTAAATTGTTTTATTGCTGTTTTGCTGTACGATAAAGGCAACGCGGCAAGGCAACAATTTAGCAATTAATCCAAGAAAGGAGAGGAGGTGAATACAAACCATGGCAGAAAAAGTCGCAAAGGCTGGCATTAAGAGAGAAAAAGGTTACCTCTACTATCTCGATAAGCAGGGAGATATCTCCTGCGCGAAGATGGCCCGGGGTGCCAAGAAAGGCGGTAGCCCTAAAAAAGTCGCGAAGTTAGGCGTCAAGCGCAAAGAGGGTTACTTGTACTTTATTGACAAGCAGGGTGACGTTTCTTGCGCCAAGATGAAAAGAGGCGGGAAGAAGAAACGCAAATAATAGGCACGGTAAAAAAGAAGCCTCTGTAAAAGCGCATGAAGAATTTGGTCAACCTTTTTCAGAGGCTTCTTTTTTGAAATATCCAGTTACTATTGTCGATAGTAGATTGGTAATTGGCTCATTGGTAATTCATTGGGATTTGGAGTTTGGTAATTGGTCATTGGCTAAAGATTATGGATAATCTCATTCGTATTCAGGGCGCGCGCGAGCATAACTTGAAGAATGTATCTTTAAGCTTACCGCGCAACCAGTTGATTGTCATGACCGGGCTCTCTGGCTCCGGGAAATCCAGTTTGGCTTTTGATACTATTTATGCCGAGGGCCAGCGCCGTTATGTCGAAAGTCTCTCCAGTTACGCCCGTCAATTCCTGGAGCAATTGCAGAAGCCGAATGTTGAACACATTGACGGACTTTCTCCGGCTATTGCCATAGAGCAGCGCACCGCGGGCGGTAATCCCCGGTCGACAGTAGCCACTCAAACAGAGATTTACGATTACTTAAGGCTTTTATTTGCCAGGGTTGGCAAGGTTTCTTGTTACCAATGCGGGCGTCCGATAACCCGGCAAAGCGGGCAGGAGATTGTCGATCAATTAATGCAGTGGCCGCCGGGCAGCCAGGTCCATATTCTTGCTCCGGTAGTTACCGGCAGAAAAGGCGAGCATAGAGACCTGTTCGCAAAAATTCAGAAGTCCGGGTTTGTGCGCGTGCGAGTTGATGGGGTCATTCACGAATTACCCTCACAGATAAAGTTGGTAAAATATCAGTCTCATTCTATCGAGGTAGTAGTGGATAGGCTGATAATCTCGCCTCAGGTTAAATCTCGGTTGACTGATTCCATCGAAACTGCTCTTTCTATAGGTAAGGGCGTTGTATTAGTGAGCCGGCTCACCGGCTCACCGGCTAACAGCTCTAGCTCTAAACCGGCTCACCGGCTCACCGGCTCACCGGCTCACCGATATACCGATACTCTTTTTAGCGAGCAATATGCATGTGTTAAGTGCGGCATCAGCGTATCGGAGATTGAACCCAGGATGTTTTCTTTTAATTCTCCTTACGGGGCTTGTCCGGCTTGTAATGGCCTGGGTACCAAACCGGAATTCGACCCGGATTTGATTATTCCGGACAAAAATAAGTCCATTAACGAGGGGGCTATCGAGGCTTGGAAACGGGGCGGCCGGGGCTATATTTTATATTACCGTTGGTTATTGCGGGAGTTGGCCAAGATATTGGATTTTAGCCTGGATGTCCCTTTTAGGCAGCTGCCTAAAGAAATTAGGCGGGCGATTCTTTATGGCTGTCCTCAAGAAGTAAACGGTAAGCCTTTTGAAGGGATTATTCCTAACCTGACTCGTCTTTTTCGTCAGACCGATAGCGATTACCTTCAAGAAGAAATTTCCCGTTTTATGTCCAGTTTGCCGTGCCCGGCATGTTATGGCGCCCGGTTGAGAAAGGAAAGCTTAAGTATTACTATCTCGGGAAAAAATATCTGGCAGGTGACGCAATTATCGCTGAAACAGGCCTACGAGTTCTTTAGCGGGTTATCCTTAAGCCCGAGAGAGCAGTTGATTGCTTCGGATATCCTAAAAGAGATCGTGCGGCGACTGCAATTTTGCGTCGATGTGGGTTTGGAATATCTAAGCCTGGATAGAAAAAGTCATACTTTGTCCGGAGGCGAAGCGCAGCGTATCCGTTTAGCCACTCAAGTCGGTTCGGGATTAGTGGGGGTGTTGTACGTTTTGGATGAACCGAGTATTGGCCTGCATCAGCGGGATACGGCTAAGCTTTTGACTACCATGCGTCATTTACGCGACTTGGGCAACACCTTGATTGTAGTGGAGCATGATGAACAGACCATTCGGGCCGCGGATCATATTGTCGATCTCGGGCCTGGTGCAGGCCGGCACGGGGGTGAAATTATCTTTAACGGCCGGCGGGAGGGCCTGTTAAAATGCCGGTCTTCTTTGACTGCGCGATATTTAAGAGGGGAAGCCGGCGTGCCGGTACCGTCGCGCCGGCCCTATCCGAAGACGGCCCGCGGGCTGAAGATATTTGGCGCCCGGGAGCATAATCTTAAGGATATTGACGTGGTATTTCCGCTGGGGCGGTTTACTTGCGTAACCGGCGTTTCCGGCTCGGGCAAGTCGACCTTGGTTGATGAAATATTGTACCGCAGCCTCGCCCGGAGGCTGTATGGAGCTAAAGAGAAGCCGGGGTTGCATAAGAAAATGCTCGGGCATGAGCATCTCGATAAGATTATCGAAGTCGATCAATCTCCGATCGGCAGGACTCCGCGTTCGAATCCCGCCACCTACACCGGGATGTTTAGTCATATTCGGGATATCTTTAGCAAGCTTCCTGAGGCTCGCATGCGAGGGTATAAGGCCGGCCGTTTTTCGTTTAATGTCAGGGGCGGGCGCTGTGAAGCGTGCGAGGGCGACGGGATTAAAAAGATCGCAATGCACTTTTTGCCTGATGTGTACGTGAAGTGCGACGTCTGTAACGGGAAGCGCTATAATCAAGCGACGCTTGACGTCCAGTATAAAGGCCGCAGTATTGCCGATGTCTTAGCCATGACCGTGGAGGAGGCGCTGGATTTGTTTACTCATGTGCCTGCGATACGCGGTATTTTGGCTACGCTTTGCGAAGTAGGCTTAGGCTATATCGAGTTGGGGCAGGCGGCTACGACTTTGTCAGGCGGCGAGGCCCAGCGGGTGAAGCTGGCAGCGGAATTAAGCAAGCGCTCTACGGGCAAGACGCTGTATATCTTGGATGAGCCGACAACCGGGCTGCATTTTGCCGATGTAGCCAAACTAGTGGCAGTATTGCAGCGCTTGGTCGATAAAGGCAACACGGTTATTGTAATTGAGCATAATCTCGATGTTATCAAGAGCGCGGATTTTGTTATTGACTTAGGACCTTTAGGAGGAGACCGGGGAGGGTACTTGTGCGCCAGCGGAAGCCCCGAAGAAGTGGCTAAAGTTAAGCAGTCGTATACCGGACAGTACTTGAGTAAGGTATTGAATAATAGTTGAAGTGGTGATATAGTTTATCTATAAAAAGTGCCATTGAAATTAATAGAAATAAATAGCAATTAATAGAAATTCATTGTCGGCTAAACAATTAATTTCCATAAATTTCCTCATGCGTATTCCTTCGAGTAATTTTCGTAAATTTCCAGCGTACCTGCTTGTTTTTTTCTTAGTTAATAATTTAAACTTCGGTAGCTGTCGTTTAGCTTACGCCGAAGAGGCCTCCAAGGAAGAAGAAGCCTTTTTTGTGGCCCAAAAGGCCTTTGAAGACGGATTTTACGAAGTGAGTATCGGCCTTCTGGAGCGTTTTTTAAAGAGTTTTCCTTATTCCGCCAAGACGGCCGAGGCCCACCTGTTATTAGGCGAGTGCTTATTTCACCAGAATAAATATATCGATGCCCTTTCCAAATTCGAAAGCTTACTTGATCAGTCTTCCGCGCGCCAGATCCAGGATGGCGTTTTATATTGGGTCGGTGAGGTCCACTTTAAAGGCAACAATTTCGTCAAGGCCCAGGAGTACTACAAGAAGATAGTCGATAGTTATCCGCAATCAACTTATATGCCGGCGGCGTATTATTCTTTGGCTTGGTGTTTCTACCAGGAACAGTCTTTCAAAGAGGCCTTGGAGTATTTTAAGATTATCGAAGAGCGCTATCCTAAGGAGGCCTTTACTCCGGATGCGGTTTTTAAGATTATCGAATGCCTTTATAATATTAAGGATTATGAAGGATTGAAGAATAGGATCGATGTCTACTTGAAAGTTCCCGGTATCGATCAGGTTAAGCAGGCTTACTTAAGGTTTTATCGGGCCGAGGCTGATTACTATCTTAATAATTTTCGGGATAGCCTGGATGGATATAAGTTCGTGCTTTCTAAGGGGCTGGATCCGCGGATGCAGGCTTTGTCTAAACTGGGTATGGGGTGGGCCTATTATAAATTACAGAAATTCTCAGAGGCTCAAGCCGCTTTCGGGGAAATTAGGCTTGAGGATTTGGAAAAGGCCAGCCAGGATGTTTTACTGTTGGGTAAGGCCATTATATTTTCTGAATTGAATAGTTATAGCGAGGCCAAAGAGATCTATACCCGTTTGATAAGTCAGGCCGGGGATCTTTTAGTAGCTGTGCAAGCGTATATTGGTAAGGCGGAGTCCGCATATGCTTTGGGAAGTTACCCGGAAGCTATCCGGGCGTACCAGGATGCTTTGCTTAAAGCCGATAAAACTATTCCGCAGGAAACTTTGGATAAGCTTCATTACGGGTTAGCTTGGGCTTATTTGAAAGAAGGCGAGTTCAAGGGGGCGATCGATGAATTTCAGAAAATAGCCGCCCATAGCGAAGATAAAGTGGTCAAAGTTTCGGCTTTATGCCAGATTGGCGATGCCTATCAGGACTCCGAAGACTACGAGAAAGCCTTAGCGACATACGATAAGATATTGAATGATTACTCGGACAGCTTTTACGGAGATTATGTTCAGTATCAAGTCGGGTTTACTCTACTGAAGTGTTCCCGGTATGATGGGGCTATTTTGGCTTTTAAGGCTTTGCAGAATAATTATCCCGGGTCAAAGCTGCTGGATGACGCAGCTTATGCTCTGGCTCTGGCTTATTTTCAGAGGGAGGATTATGATTCCAGCCGGGATATCCTGGAGCGTTTCCAGGGCGAATATAAGGATAGCGCCCTAAGGGGCCAGGCGACGTATCTCTTGGGTACCAGTTACTATAATCTCGGCAAATACGGCCAAGCGATCGAAGTATTCAAGGATATTATGCGTTCTTTTCCTCAGGATACGGAATCAGTGCAGAAAGCCGAGTATGAGATCGCCGATTGTTTCTACCAGATGGGTAACGAAGAAGAGGCGATGACCAGGTTTAAGACTTTGCGTACTAAGTATCCCGATTCCAGCCTGACCCCGGAAGTGATGTGGTGGCTCGGCGAGTATTATTACCGGCATAATGATTTAACTTTGGCCAGGAGGTATTTTTTGACCCTGATCAATGATTTTCCCAAAAGCAACCTGGTTACTGATTCCTACTACGCTATTGGATCGCTGTACGCCCAGGAAGCCAATTACGAAGAGGCAATGGAGAATTTCCAGCAAGTCATCGCCTTGGGTAAATCGGACATGGCTGCTACCGCCCGTATCGCGATTGCCGATGTATTCGCCAAACAGGATAAATTTAGCGAGGCTTTGTCCGATTATGATCAGATCGCCAAAGATCATCCGCATATGGTACATATTATTTATCCTAAGATAGCTCAGGTTTACGCCCAGGGCAGGGCTTACGATAATGCCTTACGTTATTATTATAAAGCCCTGGAAGTTTCCTCGGGTAAAGAGAGCGGATCATTGCAGTTTAAGATAGCTGAGATTAAGCAGCTGCAGGGTAATTATAAGGAGGCGCTAGGAGAGTACCTGAAGGTAGCCTATTTGTATCCCTTGGATACCGCGATCAATGTTAAGGCTTATTTGCGGGCAGCGGAGATGTGTGAAGAGAGCGAGGATTTTACCGAGGCAGTTAAGCTGTATAAGAAGATCGTGGCTTTGAATATTGAAGAAGGCAAATATGCGACCGAGCGGATCGAGTGGATTAGAGCCAACGTCAAGTAGAAGTAGAAATTTCGGGTATCAGCGTGTCAGAGTATCAGTTTAGTGAAATTCGGAGTGTCAAGGTGTCAGAGGAGTAGAACTTAGAGGTGTCAGAGTATCAGAGCGCTAGGTTATTGCAATGATGCTCTGACACGATAGTATTAGTTTTAATTAAGGAGGATCAGAGATGGAGCTTTACAAGATGAGCTTATGGAAGATATTTATCGCCGGCGGTCCGGTCATGTGGCCGATATTATTATGCTCTATATTCGCCCTAGCGCTGATTCTGGATAAGTTCTGGTATTTGCATAGGATCCGTATCGATACACAGGACTTTTTAAGCCGGATTCTGGATAAAATAAAAAGGCACCAAATCAAAGAGGGCCTTGAGATTTGCGATAAGACTAAAAGTCCTATTTCGCATATTTTGAAAGCCGGGATTTTGAAATATGACCGTAACCGGGAGCAGATCAAAGAGGCTATTGAAGATGCTTCGTTATACGAGATACCTAAATTAGAGAAGAATCTTTCTACCCTGGCGACTATCGCGCACATCTCGCCTTTATTAGGTCTCTTAGGTACGGTTACCGGAATGGTGCAGTGTTTTCAAACTATCCAGGCTAAATCTTCGACGTTCCATCCGATATCTCCGGGCGATTTGGCCGGAGGTATATGGGAGGCGTTGCTAACTACAGTTGCCGGTCTGATAGTAGCTATCCCGACGTTTGTGGCCTATAATTATTTGGTCAGTAAGGTCAATGGAGTCATTCTGGAGATGGAGAAGGCATCAACCGAATTAGTTAATTTCTTAACCGAATAAACGATCAAGTGCCAATTTCCAAATTTCAATTGGTCATTGGTCTATTGGTAATTCATCGGGGTTTGGGATTTGGTCATTGGTTATTTATATATCGGAGGTCAAATTATGCGTTTTAAGAGACACATGGAACTGGAACACGGTCTTAAACAAATCGATATCGCCCCGCTCATCGATATGGTTTTTCAGCTGCTTATCTTTTTTATGTTGACCTCAAGTTTTGTAATGCAGCCGGGAATAAAAGTCAACTTGCCGAACTCGGTAACCAGCGAAGTGGTCAAGTACGAGAATATCGAGATCATTGTCTCGGCGGAGAATGTCGCGTATCTAAACGGCAAAGTAGTTACTATCGGTGAGCTCAAGACCTTCTTGAAAACCGCGGCCAAAAATAACCAATCAATTCTCATTAAGGCCGACCGGCGAGCGGCTTTGGGCCGGGTAGTGGAAGTATGGGATTTGTGCCGGGATTTAGGTATTACCCAGATAAATATAGCCACTAACCAAGAATGAACCAGTCTTTTTTAAAGGCAGCGTTGGCCGTTTCTGTTTGCGGCCATTTGGCATTGTTCATATTCGTTGGAGTCTCTTTTGGCCCGCGTCTGACCGCCCATCTTGGCAAACCTCTGTTTTTCTTGGGAGATATTTTATCCCAGCGGGACTTGGCGATATCAGCCGTCCCGCGTATTTCATCCGCGGGGAAAAAAACCGGAGTTTTTTCTCATATCCGGCCGGTGAATTTCGCCGTCCGCCAAGAGGATTTTTTTGAATCCGGTTTCCGTAAACCTCAAGGGCATATCGGTGTTGTTCAGACCAAGCAAGTATCGGTAAATGCCTTCTTGCCGGCAAAGCCGCGGTTAGCCGGAAAAGATTCAGTAGTCATGCTGTATCCGGCGCTGCCGTATCATTTTCTTTTATATTTTCAAGACCGGCAAGTAGTGCATATCACGGTTGCCTATAAAGTCAATTCTGGTGCGCGTTCTAGCGCCGCTGTGGTCAAGAGAAAGATATCATCGGGTAATTTGGAAGCTGATCTGCTAAGCGCGCGGTACATCAGCCGGTATCTGTTTGTAGAACATGCCCCTTTTGCCGATGATCAATGGCATGAAGCGCATATTGATTTATCGGCTGCGTTAAGCGAAGCAAAATCCGATGATCCTGATTGATTTTTCGCTGGCGGTCAGCCTGTTTATCGTCGTAGCAGTGGTGGTATTGCTGGGAGTGTGGGTTGCCGGCAAAAAAGAGAGAGACAAAGATTTGTCGCTTCAGCCGCGTTTTATCTGGCATTGCTCAGTCTGTACGTATACTTATATTAATACCAAAGAAGATCATATCTCGGTTTGTCCCCGATGCCAGAGTTTTAATAAAAAAGCTGATAGCCCGTAGGGGGGATAGATTGTTGTTGACATTACGGATAAAATAATTAGAATAAAACTAGGGAGGGTCCCAT
>JBFZAQ010000157.1:0-3788 GCA_041308885.1 Candidatus Omnitrophota bacterium
GAGCTGCGGATAAACATAGGAAACAGCAAAGAGGACCACTGAAGCTAGGGTTACCCAGAAAAGATTATTCCGCAGGAAACTCTTACGCTTTGGCGAGCAGACCGAGGCATCAGGCGTAATACCCCGTTCTTTTAAAAATTTATCGCGGCAACCAAGGCTGCAGAAGAAATAATCCTGGCCTTGATGCCTCGCTTTAAGACCGCTGTCTTCAGCTGCGCTCATCCCGCAAATAGGATCGATCGCCATCTAAACTCACCCTAATTTTTTAATCAAGTCCTGGGCTACCTTCTTGCCGGATAAAAGCATCCCGCCGAAAATCGGGCCCATGCGCGGGCTGCCGAATACGGCATTGGCGCACATACCGCAGACCCAGAGCCCGTCGGCAACTTCCTTGGAATTGTCCACAATGATCTTCTCGGCTTCTTCCGCCCACATCGACTGCTCGCCGACCACGCTTCCGGTCTTGGTTTTCAAGGCTACCCCTGATTTTTTCTCGGCTATGCGCACTACCTCGGCGTCATGTCCGGTTGAATCAATGACTACCTTGGCCCGCATGCTGATCGGGTCCACGTGCAGTCGGGCGATCTCCACCGCCGTCCAATTCAACACCAGGCCGCAGATCTTGCCTCCCCGGATCATCACGTCTTCGGCGCTAAGCAAATTAAAGATCTTGGCTCCGGCTTTAACCGTCTTGGAGCAGATCGTAGATACCGCTTCCACGGCATCGGCTAAATAATATTCATCTTCATACCGGCGGGTAGCGACCCCAAATTCATCCAGGATAGTCTTGGCTTTATCCTGGACCACGATCTCATTGAACATGATTCCTCCGCCCCACATTCCGCCGCCCACGGAGAGCTTGCGCTCAAAAATAACCACCTTCTTTCCGGCTTTGGCCAAATAATAAGCGCAGGTCATCCCGGCCGGACCGGCTCCCACAATAGCCACGTCTACATCCAGAGCATCAATAAGTTTCTTACTATAGGATTCAATAATCGCCTTAGAAATTTTAATGTCATCGAGCTGCATTTGCTTCCCCTCTCATTCTTATTTTAACGCGGTTACGGTTATCTTTTTAGCTCCTTTTTTCAATATCTCCTTAAGCGCTTTCTCGCTATCGCCAGCTTCAATATCTACCCCCTGAATTCCGTCAATTAAAAGCTTAACTTTAAAACCCTGCTTTAAGGCGTCCAGCGACGATCTCTTCACGCAGAAATTAGTAGCCAGCCCCCCGATATATAACTCACTTATGCCCAACAGCCGCAGCAGCTTGTCAAAGCTCATTCCCCGGTGGTCCTCGGCTTGAAAAGTCGAATCGCTCTCTTTCTCCGGATCCATCCCTTTATAGAGAATAATTGCGCCTGGGGAAAGTTTTAACCTAGGATGAAACTGAGCGCCGCGGGAATTCTGCAGGCAATGCACCGGCCAGGTTCCGCCAAAATCTTTAAAGTGACCGGTGCGTACCGGATGCCAATCTCCGGCGACAAAGATAGGCAGCTTCTTGCGGGAAAAAAACCGCAGGTATTTATTCAGCTTCGGAATAATGGCATCAGCGCCCGGAATTCCTAAGGCGCCGCCCGGACAGAAATCATTCTGCAGATCAATAATTAATAAGGCTTTCTTGGCTTTTATCCCCATCAAGAAAAAATCCCTTTGCCGCAAATTAGGGTAAGTTTTATGCTAACGTAAACAGCGCGGGTTGTCAAGAAGCATTAAGTCGCCTGCAATATTGAAACGGCCTTTTAAGACCTTAAAACGCGCATCAGATTATCAGGATATCAGTGGGCAGAATATTAGAAAATCAGAATATCAGGAAAAACTAGTCTATACTATATTTCATCTGGTCCTCTGATGACCCGATATCCTGCCTACTGATACTCTGATGTCCTGATAAACGCCTTTAGATTATGAATAAAATCTTAGCCTTAAAATATCCCCGCCAACCTCTTGCTGCAATAACCGCAAGCACCGTCTTTTAACTTATTCTCCAAAATACTAAAACCCTCGCGTTTGATTAACAGCTTCCCGCACGACGGACACAGTGTATCGCTCCCGAAACCGGAAACATTGCCGGCATAAACAAACTTAAGACCGGCAGCCGCGCCGATCTGTTGGGCTTTTTTAATTGTTTCCACAGGAGTGGCGGATTGTTCGGTAAAACGGTAATCCGGATGAAAACGGGAGATATGCCAAGGGATATTCACATTCACCCCGGCGATAAAACCGGCTATATCCGCCAGTTCTTGATCCGAATCGTTTTCACCGGGGATGATCAACGTTGTCACTTCCACCCATACGCCGAACTCATGCATAAGACCGATAGTATCCAACACCGGCTGCAAGCTTCCCGCGCACACCCTGCGATATGACTCTTGACGAAAAAATTTCAAGTCCACATTCGCCGCGTCTAAATAATCCTTAGCCGCTGCCAAACAATCCCGGCTCATGTAGCCGTTAGTCACAAAAACGTTTTTAATGCCTTGAGGCTTGGCTAATTTGGCTATATCGTAAGCATATTCAAAGAATATGGTGGGCTCGGTATACGTATAGGAGATACTTGCACAGGCGCCGCGTTTAGCCAGCCGAACGATCTCCTGCGGGGAAACCGTAGGCAAACCCGGGTCTTCATCTGCGGCCGAGAATTGAGAAATCTCCCAATTCTGACAGAATCCGCAACGAAAGTTACACCCCCTGGTCGCCAACGAGAAGCTCCGGGAGCCGGGAAGAAAATGATACAACGGCTTCTTCTCTATGGGGTCAACATGCAAGGCCGCCGGCTTGCCATAGACACGGCTGTAAAGAACCCCGTCGATATTCTGGCGAACCGCGCATAACCCGAATTTCCCGGGCTCAATACGGCACTGGTGGGCGCACAAATGACAATGCACTCGCCCGAAATCAAGCTTTTCATAAAGACAAGCTTCTTTCATCCTAAATCCTATATTGAACTATTAGATCCTCGGGCGGTAACCCCGCGGCAAACCTCTGCCATTCGGCGACCGCAGCCTGACGAAATTGGATTATCGCGCTGCCGACACCGGAATGATCGGAATAACGAAAAACCAACCCGCAGGCCAACTGCGCCAACATCGGATTATAAGTCCCCCGCCCTAAAGCTACCGGCCCGGGAATATCCAGAGTCATAAAAATATAATCCTGGGCTAAAGCGCTGCGGGTAAAATACTCATTCTCTTTTTCATTCCGGCCGATAATTAACTTAGCGCTCTCGGTTAAACGAAAATGCCGGCCGACCTTGAGCAAGGCGACGTCATCAACCGAGAACGGGCCGTGTCGCATGCAGTCTTTTAAACGCCGGGAAAATTCCGGATCAGTCAACAGGCACCCCCCGGCCGGCTGGGCATAATCGCTTAACCCGAACCGGGCGGCCAGCTTGAATTGCGGCTTGCGGGACCTGCCGCCGATATTCAACAGGCTCTCGCGCTTTATCCAGCCCTTTTGCTCGGGGATGGTTTCCTCAAGCAGCTGCGCGGAAAGCGGCCGCACGATCAAACCGCCTAAACCCGAACGCCGGCTGATCACCTGCAACGACTGCCTATTTTGGGACATCGGCCGCTGGCCGAGGACTTCACCCGTCACTACGAATTCGGCTGCCCATTGAGGCATGAGGGCTTGGGCCTGGCGCAACATGAGGATCTTACAATCAATACAGGGATTCATCTGCGAACCAAAACCATACTCCGGGTTAGCCATAACCTTTAAAAACTCCCGACTAATATCCACGATCTGTAAAGGCGCTCCCAAGATGGATTGCACTTGAGCGCTAAATA
>JBFZAQ010000158.1:0-4864 GCA_041308885.1 Candidatus Omnitrophota bacterium
TATTGTTTTTGTTTTCGTTTGTGATGAAGCTCATTGGCGGATATTCCTATTTGAACGGCGCTTTTTTGCTCTTGATCTTTGTCGAGGCGGCTTTCAACCAACCCTACCGTTTTTTTCTAAAGCGCGTTAATATCAATCGGTTTCAGTATTACCAGATGACTACCGATATTATCGCGATCTCCTGGATTGTTTATTATTTAGGCGGAATTGAGGCCCCGGTTGTAGGTTTAGCCTATTATGCCGTAATTCTCTGGGCCGGTGTTGTATCGCAGCCGCGGGCGGTATTCTTTGCGGTGGGCGCGTCGAGTGTGCTGTATGCGCTCGCGGTTGTCTGCGGGCACTACGGTATATTGCCGCGGATCAGATATGCCCCCTATACGGTTTCCAGCGTGCAAATGTTTAGTCTTTTATTAAGTAATGTGGCGTTTATGTTCGCCTTTGGCTATTTTAGCGCGCGCTCCTCAGTGGTCATTAAGGATCTGGAGCGTAAGCGCCAGCAGGAGGCTTTGAAATTTAATCATAAGCTGATTGCTACGGGGTACATTTTAGGCGATATGACCCATGACATTATCAATCATTTAGCCAGTATTAAGGCTTATGCCCAGATTTTGCTGGTTAAGCTTAAAGGCGGCGGGCCGGTAAGCGACAGCGTATTTAGCCCGTCTGAGGCTTTAAAGAGTATTGAGGAGTTGGAATCGGAGAATATTAAGTTATTGACGACGTTGTCCCGCTTTGCTCAGAAACGCAAAGAGAAGCACGAACTTTGCGATATTAATCAGATCATCGACGATGTAATTTTATTGGTTAGTCCCGTGGCGAGAAAATCGAATATCAAGGTTACCGCGGAGTTAACTCCCGAATTGCCTAAAATTATCGTCGACAAAAGTCAAATTCAAGAGGCGCTGGTGATTTTAGCCTTGGGGGCCATTGAATCGATTCCTTATACCGGTACGGTGGCTATCCGCACTGCGCTGTCTGTCGATAAGGAGTTTATCGAGGTAACTATTGTCGATTCCGGGGTTCAACGTCAGGACTACCTGACCAAAATTACCGAACCCTTTTTTACGGCAGATCGCCAAGGTCATGGCTTGACTGTCGGGCATACCATTGTGGAAGAGCTGGTGGCTAGGCATAACGGAATTCTCGAGTTTAAGAGCCTGGATTCCGGTTCTTTAACCTTGGTAAAATTTCCCGCAATATAAAGCACGAGAGAGGTCGAGAAGAAGAATATGTCTGACCAAGGCTATATTCTAGTAGTTGACGATTTGGCTGATGTGCGCGAAGTTCTGGCTACTTTTTTAAAGATTAAGGGCTACGCTACCCAGAAGGCCGAGAATGGGCGAAAAGCCGTAGAATTAGTTCGGGCCCAGCGCCCAAACCTGGTTTTCCTTGACACCCGGATGCCGGATATGGGAGGATTAGAGGCTTTGGATAAAATCAAGGAAATAGACAATTCCCTGCCGGTTATCATGATGAGTGGCATTGATGATGAGCCTACGGTGCAAAAAGCCCAAGAAAAAGGCGCCAAAGGCTTCATACTTAAGCCCTTTGACTTTCCCGCGATCGAAGTTCTTCTTAAGCAGTACATACCTGAGGTTTCCCCATAGGTTGTAGTTAACATAAGATATATTATAGGAAGTAGGCATGTTTGTAATTCAGCCCCCCCCGTCATGCTGAGGCCCGCCGGAATTTAGCGGCAGGCTGGCCGAAGCATCTTACGCCAACCTAGATCCTTCGTCGCGCTGCGCGCTCCTCAGGATGACGACTATCTTGTGTCTTGCGTCACCTATAATTTTCTTTTTTTTCGTTAGATTTTCCCTCCTCATACGTCTATTACTGTGGAAGGTATACATTATTAACCCTTACACAAGGAGGATGTATGAAGGTTGCAATACTCTGCGTAATTGGCCTAGTAGCCTCTCTTTTGCCTCTCTCGGGCGCAGCCCTGGCGCTCAATGAGATATCCGAAGCCTATATCGCTAATGACTTAGGCGCTCCCCAGATTTCCTTTACCTGGGAGCAAACACCGTATCTTTTTAGCGTTTTTAGCTTTTCCAGCCCCGCGCCTCAAGTCAAATCAATATGGCTTAGTCCGAGTAAAGCCAGTTATAGCTTTACCATTACCGATAACGGCTCTTACCGAGACCTTAATCCCGAATCCGGCAAAATCCTGGCTACGCTTTTGAATTGGAATGATAAGCGTGAATTCGGGGCTTGGAGTTGGACGGCAAAAGCCGCTAATGGTGATAGCAGCACAGCGTTGTTGAGCGGCCAATTCGAGGTAACGCAAGATGCCACCCACACCCCGGAGCCGGTTAGTTCGACTCTGTTTATTATAGGCGCTTCGGCATTGGCGTTAAGACGAGCGTGCAAGAAAATGCTCCGTCATCCTGAGGAGCGCTTTTTGCGACGAAGGATCTAGGATCTCGTAAGATGCTTCGGCCCCGCCTGCAGGTAAATTCAGGCGGGCCTCAGCATGACGGAAAAAGCAAGTTGGCTTGTAAAATAGGGCTTAAGTATGTTATACTTAAGCTGTTATGAAAATCCAGCAAAGAGTTGAATTAAGGAAATTACTTGTCCCTGAGCTTAAGCAATCACTGAAAATACTCTCTCTGCCCTTGTTCGATCTAAAGGCGCTGGTGGAAAACGAGGTTGAAGAGAACCCATTTTTAGAAGAGCTCCCCTTGGTCCATATTAAGAATTTACGGCGGAATGATTCTCCTAATGCTCCCTCCTCCTTTCAAAACAGTTTATCCGACCCTGATTATGAAGTTTACGCCAATCAAATCGCGCGCAAGCCGTCTTTGCAGGACGTGCTGCTCAGGCAACTCGGCATGTTCGTCAATTCCGATGAAGAACTTAAAATCGGCCAGGAGATCGTCGGCAATATCGATGAAAACGGTTACTTAAGGGCGTCTTTAGCGGATATCTCCCGCGCCTTAGATACTACGGTTGAGAAAGCCGAGCCGGTGCTGAAAATAATCCAGCAATTTGAGCCGGCCGGGGTCGGGGCCAGGACACTGGCGGAATGTTTGCTCATCCAGCTGGATTTAGCCGCGGATAAGGACCCGATAATCCGGGCTGTCATCGAGGGCCACCTGGATAACGCGGCCAAGAAAAACTATTCACTCATCGCCAAGAAATTAAATCAGCCGCCGGAGGTAATCGAGGAGCGGATAAAAAAAATACTCCGGCTGGACCCTAAGCCGGGGCGCAATTACATCACCGAAGAAATCCATAATATCATTCCCGACGTCATCATTACCGAGAATGACGACGAGCTGGAGATCAGCATTAATGACGAGGATATCCCGACTTTAAATATCAGCAAATCCTATAAAGCAATGCTTAAGGATGATGCTTTGGATGCCGCAACCAAGGAATTCCTTAAAGGTAAGCTGGAAAACGCCTTGGCTTTATTAAGGGCGGTGTTTAAAAGGAAGTTTACCTTAAGAAAGATCGTGGAAGCGATAGCGGAAATCCAGCAGGAAGCCATCAGGACCGACCTTTCACAGCTGAAGCCGCTGACTTTTCAGCAAATCGCGCAAAAGATCAATATGCACGAGTCCACCGTCTGCCGGGCGATCATGAACAAATACGTTAAGCTCCCCTATGGGGCGGTGGCCCTAAAGAGTTTTTTTACTACAGCCATCCAGAGCAATAACGGCGAGGCAGCGTCGTCTTCACAGGTAAAAAGGCTGATCAAAGATATTATCGACCGGGAAGATAAAAAACATCCTTGGGGAGATAAGCAAATCGCAGATTTTATTCTTCAGGAACACGGCCTGAAAATTGCCCGCCGCACGGTGACCAAATACCGCGAAGAATTAAAAGTCCTCTCTTCAGTGTTTCGCCGGGAAAGATAATCTGGTCTTATTCTTCAACAAGTCGAATTTAACCATTTTTTTATAGAGGGTGGTGCGGTTTATCCCCAACTCCTGCGCCGCGGCATTGCGGTTCCAGCTGTTGGTTTCCAGGGCTTTTAAAATCAGGCCGCGCTCGGGATGTTTTAAGGCGTCTTTTAACTTGTATATGTTGGGGTCGGTTTGTGGTTTCGGGTGCGCCGGCTTATTGAAGAAATCAGGTAAGTCTTCCGGCAGGATTACCGGACCTTTGCTTAAAATTATCGCTCTTTCAACAACATTCTCCAACTCGCGGATATTCCCCGGCCAATCATAATCTATGAGCAGTTCTAAGGCCTGAGGAGATACTTCTTGGACCTTTTTGCCTAGATGCTTGGCGTGCTTGGCGATCAGGTCCCGGGTCAACAGCGGAATATCCGACTTACGCTCGCGTAACGGCGGAATCTCGATATTGATAATGTTCAAACGGTAATACAGGTCACTGCGGAATTTGCCTTGGGCGATTAAGTCCGGGAGGCTTTGATTACTCGCCGCGATGATCCGCACATCCACTTTAATGGTCTTGGCGTCCCCTACACGTTCAAACTCGCCTTCCTGAAGTATCCTTAATAATTTTACCTGCAGGGCCGGGGAAAAGGCATCGATTTCATCAAGGAAGATGGTCCCTTTGTCGGCCAGCTCAAATCTACCGGTGCGGTCTTTAATCGCCCCGGTAAACGCCCCTTTGGCGTGGCCGAAGAGTTCGCTTTCCAATAAGGTTTCGGTCAAGGCCCCGCAGCTGACTTCTACGAAAGGCTTGCCCTTTTCTTTTTTATCGGTATCGTGTATGGCGCAAGCGACCAAACGCTTGCCGGTGCCGCTCTCGCCGTTAATCAAAACCGTAGCCCGAGTATCGGCAATGGCCTCGATCATGGTATAGATTTTTTGGATCTTCGGGTGCTTGCCGGTCATGTTCAGGAATCTTTCCCGGACCGAGGCGGCGGCGGCGAGCTCTTCCTTTT
>JBFZAQ010000159.1:0-4097 GCA_041308885.1 Candidatus Omnitrophota bacterium
TCGGCTTAATTATACCTCATGCCGTGCGGTTTGTCTGTGGTTCGGACCACAAGATCGTCATCCCGGCCAGCGCCTTAGCTGCCGGAGCATTCTTAATTTTAGCCGATGCTTTAAGCCGGTCGGTCATGCCTCCGGTTGAGATACCTATCGGCGTGATTACCGCTTTTATCGGAGGTCCGGTTTTTATCTTTCTTTTGCGCAAGAAGCAAAAATTACCGTATTGATGCTATGAGCGAATATATTGCCTTGCAGGCGTTGTCCTGCGGATATCCCGGTTATCCGGTGCTTAAGGATGTATCCTTTAAGATTAAGGAAGGCGAATTCCTGGGGATCATCGGGCCTAATGGTTCAGGTAAATCCACGCTTTTAAGGGCTCTTAGCCATTGCCTCAAACCTGCCGCCGGTTCAATTACTTATAAAGGAAAAGACTTATATTCTATAACCCGGCAACAAATTGCCCGCGATTTTGCTTTTGTCCCGCAGGATACCGTATTTAGTTTTTCCTTTACCGCCTGGGAGATCGTGCTGATGGGCAGGACGCCGTATATCGGAAGATTCAAGCGCGAATCCGGTCAGGATGCGCGGGTGGCCGCCGAATCCATGCGCATAACCGATACCCTTAGCTTGAAAGATAGGCAGGTTGGGCAGCTAAGCGCCGGAGAGCGCCAGATGGTGATTATTGCTAAGGCGCTGACGCAGGAACCGAAAGTTTTGTTTCTCGACGAGCCGACTGCGCATTTGGATATCGGGCATCAGGTGAAAATATTAAGCCTGTTAAAAGAATTAAACCAGCGGGGCAAAATTACGGTTGTGATTATTCTGCACGATTTGAATCTGGCCAGCGAATATTGCGATTATCTGATCATGCTTAATAACGGCGCAGTCCACTCCATGGGCCGTCCCGCCGAAGTGCTCAAATACGAAACTATTGAAAGCGTCTATAAGACTTTAGTTCTTGTGAATAAGAATCCTATCTCCGGAAATCCCCATATCTTGCTCATTCGTAAATAGTTACCCGCCTATAAATCTTGCCGCGGGTTTTGTTCGCGCGCGAATAATTTTTTCGCCTGTTGCGGTTGGCGACTCTCTGCGGTACCTGCTTACGCGAAGCCGGCTCCGTACCCGCGTGCGCTGCAAATCCTCGCAGACTATTGCCGATGGTTCGACTTTGTTCACCATCGGTACTGAGCGGAGCCGAAGTACCAAAATTCTTCTGATTGCGCGCGGACAAATCTCTTCGCATGTTTTATGTCAAATCCCGGCCCGCTTTTTAACAAAATATAGGTAAAATATAGGTAAAATATATTGACTCTCAATGTTTGTCATGCTAGCATAACACCTTGTTTTTGTAATTCCATGTAAATTAGCACACCTTGGCCTATCGGAAGGCCAAGTATTCACTTGCGTGAAGGAGGAGTAATGATGGCTGGTTTTGATTTATTATTGTTGGCGCCAATCGGTTCGATTGCGGCTCTTTTGTTTGCTTGGTATTTAGCCGTATCGATTATCAAGAAGGATCAGGGGACTGATTGTATGCGCGAGATTGCGCAGGCAGTACGTTTGGGTGCACAGGCCTATTTAAAGAGGCAGTATTTGGGCGTGTCGTTGTTCTTCTTGGTTATGTTTTTTGTGTTATTAGGGCTGGCGCTAAAGGGATACTTGGTAATTTTTGTACCTTTTGCTTTTTTAACCGGCGGGTTATTCTCCGGATTGTCCGGTTTTATTGGAATGAATATTGCTACCCAGTCTTCTAACCGCACTGCTGCAGCGGCGATGAAGAGCCTTAATTCCGGCTTACGCGTCGCATTCTCCAGCGGCGCGGTCATGGGTTTAACGGTTGTTGGCCTGGGCTTATTGGATTTAAGCATTTGGTATTATTTTCTGGATTGGTATTATACTCATCATGCTTTGCCGGTTGGTTTTGATAAAATAACGGCGATAACCTCCACTATGCTTTGTTTTGGCATGGGGGCCAGTTCCCAAGCGCTCTTTGCGCGCGTGGGCGGGGGGATTTTTACCAAAGCCGCGGATGTCGGCGCGGACTTAGTCGGTAAGGTTGAAGCCGGCATTCCCGAAGATGACCCGCGTAACCCGGCGGTTATTGCCGATAATGTGGGCGATAATGTCGGCGATGTGGCGGGGATGGGCGCGGATTTATATGAATCTTATGTCGGATCAATTGTCGCGACTTCGGCTCTGGGCGTGGCCGCGGGATTAGGCCTGGCAGGCGTTACGGTCCCTTTTGTTATGGCGGCTGTTGGTGTAGCCGCTTCGATCATCGGTACTTTTTTTGTGCGCAGCAAAGAAGAGGCCTCCCAGAAGGTTTTACTTGCCGCCTTACGTAAAGGAGTTTTTGCCAGTTCGATTATCGTAGCTATAGTTTCCTATTTTTTGATTAAAGCCACTTTGGGGCTCGAACATATCGGAGTCTATTGGTCGGTTTTATCGGGTTTGGTCGCTGGGGTATTGATCGGATTATGTACCGAGTATTATACCTCCAGCGGATTTAAGCCTACCCGGACTATTGCTGATGCCACCACAACCGGTCCGGCAACCGTAATTATTCAAGGGATTGCCGTGGGTATGATGTCGACGGCACTTCCCGTGCTTATCGTGGGTATATCCATTTTGATCAGTTTCTATCTATCCGGAGGCGCCCAGAGTTTTAGCAGTGGGCTTTATGGCGTAGCGATATCAGCCGTCGGGATGCTCTCAACATTGGGTATTACGCTGGCCACTGACGCTTATGGGCCGGTGGCGGATAATGCCGGAGGCAATGCCGAAATGTCGCATTTACCGCCGGAGGTACGCAAGCGTACTGACGCTTTGGATGCGTTAGGCAATACGACCGCTGCCACCGGAAAAGGATTTGCCATAGGCTCTGCGGCTTTGACCGCGTTGGCGTTAATCGCTGCCTATCGCGATCAAATCGATTTAATTATTATGCAAAGAGGCCTTAATTTGCATCTTGACTTAAGCCTGATGAATCCCAGTATTATCGTGGGGTTATTTATCGGAGGCATGCTGCCGTTCTTTTTCTGTTCAATGACTATGCAGGCGGTGGGCCGGGCAGCGGGAAAGATTGTGGTGGAAGTTCGCAGGCAGTTTAAAGAGATTGTCGGGCTCATGGAAGGCAAGGCCAAACCGGATTACGCCCGGGCAGTTACTATAGCCACGGCCGCAGCCCAGAAAGAGATGATTTTGCCTTCGTTGTTGGCAATTGCGTCGCCGATTATTGTGGGAATGATCTTTGGGGTCAATGCCGTGGCCGGGCTTTTGACCGGAGCTACGGTAACCGGATTTGTGCTGGCGATTATGATGGCTAATTCCGGAGGCGCTTGGGATAATGCCAAGAAATATATCGAAGAGGGACATCACGGAGGTAAAGGATCCCCCGCGCATAAAGCCGCTGTTACCGGAGATACCGTGGGTGATCCTTTCAAGGATACTTCCGGCCCGAGCTTAAATATCCTGATTAAGCTTATGTCAATGGTCTCGATTGTATTTGCATCGTTCATTGTTTCCAATAGCCTGTTCAAGTAAGATTGTTCTTTAATTTGTTGAGGAATAGGGTATAATAAATATAAGCCTTGGTAGGAGGTATCAAGGCTTACGCAGAAAGCCGGATTGACTTTAAGGGTCGATCCGGCTTTCTTTTTACCGCAGCGCACAGTTTTGTGTAACGTGAAATGTGAAATGTGTAATGTAAAATGTGTAATGCAAAAGTATGTGTCATGGATAAGCATTAATGATATTTTTTTCATTACACAATAACTCATTACACCCACATTACACATTAAACTTTACACATTACTCAGAACATCTTATTTGTTGAGCAATGTTCCCGTGCTATAATACTAAGCGATGAGCGATTTCGAGCGTATTCAGCGGTGCCTGAACAAGGATAAGGCGGCTTGGGATGAGTTTGTGGAAGCTTATTCCCGTCTAATATATTCTGCGATTCATGGCGTTTTAAAAACATCCGGTTCCCGCCCCGCAGACCTGGAGCGCGCGGATGAGATTTTCCAAAGTGTTTTCTTGGCTTTGATTCAGGAGGATTTTCGGAAATTAAGGAGCTATACCGGTAAGAATGGATG
>JBFZAQ010000160.1:0-7695 GCA_041308885.1 Candidatus Omnitrophota bacterium
CTGCGCGTGCTTTTGAATTACGAGACCAATGAGTTTAAGCTTTTGCAGCTGGTGCTTCTGGGACAGATGGAGCTGCATGCCAAGATTTTGAGCATGCCTAATTTCTTCGATCGGATCAGTTTCAAATATACCTTAAATCCCTTTGATTTCGAAGAGACCAAGAAGATGATCGAGTACCGTATTCACCAGGCCGGCTACCGGGCCCACATGCATTTATTTCTCGATGACGCGATCCGGGAGATCTACCAATCCAGCCGCGGCTACCCGCGGCAGATAATTATGCTTTGTCATCGGGCGCTTAAATACCTGGTGGTTAAGAATCGCTATGTGGTAGACGGCAATCTGGTGCGTGAGTTAGTCAGCGAAGACATACAAACAGGATGGCAGCGCAAGGACCTCTTAGTGCAGAAAAACAGTTATTGAACCTGATTGAATCCGGCGACGCCAAAAAGCAGCCGGCCGGCGGCCCTAATCCGGTTCAGGCGCAAGCGGCCCAGCATAGCCGCAGGGGTATTATTTCGCCCGGCGCCTGGAAAGGGAGATTCTCTTTTTTTAAGGATAAGGCCCGGGCGGCGGGTAAAGGCCGGCTCGGGCATCAGGACGCGTTAAAGACCGCCAATAATTTTTTAAGCTTCGGGGTCGTAGTCCTCTCGGTATACTTGATTAGCAGTGTTTTTTTATCCTATTTGAATGTCAAGAATTTAAGCGCGTTGCAGTTGCAGACAGCTTTGGTTTCCGATAGTCCCGCGCTCTCTAAAGTTACATCGCTTCTCAAAGAGTCGGCCGTTTATCTGAGCAGCGTTCAGCAGCGCGATATCTTTAAGATGGGGGCCAAGCCGGTAGAAGAAGAGGCGGTTCCCACCGGCAAGATCATTGATTTGTGCTCAGTGCTCAGGGTAGTCGGCATATCTTGGTCGGATGATCCCGACGCCATGGTTGAAGATACCAAGGTTAATCGGACTTATTTTATCAAAAAAGGCGATTCAGTGGGTGAACTGATGGTCAAGGAAATTCAGAAGGACCGGGTAGTTATGACTCTCGGAGATCAGCAGATGGAAATTCGATGAAGCCGGCTCACGCATTTTTTTCGGCAGTATTGTGGGTGTGCGCGGCCGCGGCCGGGAGTATCGAGGCGCAGGAGGCGGGCGCCGATGAAGCTTCTCCGGTTGAGGTTGCTGTTGTCCCCGCCCGGGACTTTGCCGCTCAACAAAAGGGCAGTCTTGAGGGGCGGATCTCCCTGGATTTGCGCAGCATTGACATTAACGACGCTTTGAAATTTTTAGTGATGAAGACGGGTCTAAATATCGTCACTACCAAATCGGTGAGCGGCCGGGTGACGCTAATGGTCCATAATGCCCCGATTCAGGATGTTTTTGACATTATGCTGCGCAGCAATGACCTGGCGTATGATAAGCAGGGGGAAGTGTTTAGTGTTATGTCTAAAGATGAATATAGGGCGCTGTACGGCAAGAATTTTTCCGATGTCCGCGCGGTAGAAATATTTCATTTGAATTACGCCGTTCCCTCCAACGTCTTTAACCTGGTGGATACTTTAAAGAGTGAAATCGGCCGGGTGCTGGTGGATACCGAATCCGGCACAGTCATGGTGATGGACGCCCCGGACCGGATAGAGATGATCAAAAAGGCGATTGAGAATTTCGAACAAAAGAGCCTGATCCGAGTTTTTAAGCTGAATTACGCCCGAGCCGAAGATGTGCAGGAGGCTTTAAAGTCACAGTTGGATACCAAGCGCGTCGGCTCGATTAAAAGCGATGCCCGCAGTAACCAGGTGGTGGTGCAGACCTTGCCCAGCCGCATGGCCCAGGTCGAAGACTTGATCCGCGAGCTTGATCGTAAGACCTATGAGATCATCTTGGACGCGCGCATCATCATCGTCAACTTAAGCGATGATTTTGAGCAGGGCGTGGAATGGGAGGGTTTATTCAATCTGGGCAAGAAATTCGGCCTGACTTATCTCGGTTCCTATCCATTTAGTTCGGTGCAGTCCTCGACTGATACTTATACCACCCGAAAAGAGGCTTGGGCCAATGCCGGTTATGTGGGCTCCTATCCGTTTACCGGCACCTCGACCGATTACGCCGCCGGTAATACTAGCATGGGGACGGAACTTATGCATATAGGCGTAGTCGGCCGTCATGATTTTGATGTCGCGGTCAAATACCTGCAAACCGTAGGTGAAACCCGGATCCTCTCTAATCCCAAGCTGGCGGTGGTTAATAATCAGGAAGCCAAGATCCACGTAGGCAGAAAAGAAGCCTATGTCACTACGACCACCACATCGGGATCGGCGACCAGCACTATTTCCGAGCAAATTACCTTTATTGATATCGGGGTGCTGCTTTCGGTGGTGCCGACGATCAATCACGAAGGCTTCATCACCATGAAAGTCAAGGCCGAAGTAACCAGCGTGATCGACACCTTGATAACTCCCACCGATAACGAAATACCGATTCTCGATACTTCTTTGGCGGAGACAACCGTTATGGCCAAGGATGGTTCGACTATCATCATCGGCGGCTTGCGCAAAGAAACGGAGACTGAAACCACCAAGCGCGTACCTTTGTTGGCGAGCATACCTTTGTTGGGGAAGGTTTTTCAAGATACGACCAAGACCAAGGCCCGCACGGAGTTGGTTATCATCCTGACGCCCAAGCTGATTACCGGGGAGACCATGGTTACTAATGTCGGAATTGAAGGCGCCGGTTTGGAGGCGATCAAATCAGTCAAAGGATACGAAGATATGCCGCGGCAGAGAGTGGAGGCCTTTCCGTCGGAAGTATATGTTCCTATGGATGCCCCGCCGGTGCCGATTAAGGGACCAAAAGGTTTTTAGGTACATATTAGATAATGACCAATTACCAAATTCCAAATCCCAATGAAATCCCAATGACCAATTTCCAATTGGGTTTGGTAATTGGTCATTTAACTAACCAGGGTAAACGTTAAGCCAAATATGAAAACACGTACAACTGCGTGGGTCCGGGTGTATTCGAGCATTGTTGCGGGAGCCCTTATCTTCCTTCCTCTCTGGGCCGGGGCCCAGCCTCCCGACGCCAACGAAGAAGTTCAACTGCTTTTTAATTTGGTTAAAGAGACTAAGCAAGAGCTGCTGTTGACCAGGCAGTCGCTGGAGAGTATCGAACAAATTAAGGCCCAAAAAGAAACTCAGCTGGCCAACTTGCAGTCCAAAGTTGCCTCCCTCGCCCAGGAATTAGAGACTGCCCAGAAAACATTGATTCAATCACAACAGGATAAGAAGTTTTTCGAAACTAAGCAAAAAGATCTTTCCGCCCAATTGGATAGCTTACGTCAACAATACGACGCCAAGTCCAAAGAAAACCAACTGTTGAATCAAAGATATATCGCACTTCAGGCGCAAGTAGATACTTTAAGCCAAGCAGCCGATGAATCGACGCTTCTTTTAAATCAGAATTCCTCGTTAAGCGGCCAGTTTGAGACAGCTAAGGCCACAATCGACAGATTGCGTAAGGACGTGGCCGGCCTTCAAGAGCAGCGTAAGGCCCAAGAACAACAAATCGCCGGGTTAACTGTACAAATCAACGAAGCCCAAGAGAGAGTAAGCCAATTCTCTTCTGAGGCTCCCAAGAACCAGAAAGAGGCGCAGGACTTGCGCGATTCACTGGCCGAAAGCAAACAGGTTGTGGCGAAGCAGCAGGAGGATATTAAGTCTTTATCCGCGCAACTGCAGGCTGCGTTGGCGAAATCCGCTCAGCAGTCTTTTGAAGCGGATTCACGCGCCCAGCTTGAGGGTAAAATAGCTTCCTTGACTCAGGATACCATCCGGCTGCAAAATGAACTAAGTACGTCGAATAATCGTTTTTCCGCGCAGCAAGATGAAGTCGCCGAACTTATGAGCCAGCTGGAAGGCTATAAGAGTAAATTTCGGGAGGCCCAATCCCAGAAGATCAAGATTGACGCGCAGGTAGAAGATCTGCGTCGAAGCCTGATTGAGTCCGAACAGAAACGGCAGAAGTATCAACAAGACGCGGCGGTTCTTAACAGGCAGCTTCAGGATTCTTCGATGAAGCTTTTGCAAGCGGATTCTCAGGTTGGCCGGCGGGAAGATGACGCCGCTCAGGCGCGGAAAGCTGCCGCGCAGAGCGAGGCGGCTTTGCGCAAGCAAGCGCAAGAAATGGCCCGGTTGTCCGCCCAAGCGGAAGATTTTCATGAGAAGTATTCGGCCTTGGAGATCGCGAAAACCCAAGAGTCGGCGTTTGTGTCCCGGCTGCGTAATGAATTGATCCAGGCTGAATCCCTGCGGCAGTCTCAAACTAAAGAATTATCCCGTTTGAACCGCCAGCTCGAGGATCAGACGATTAAAATAGCGCAATTAGAAATCGAGCGGGATAAATTAAGCTCTAAGGGCGATGTTGATGCCTTGAAGGCTGAGGCAGCCCGGCTGCAGAAAGATAAGCAGGATTTAGCGGCTAGCCTGGTTAAGCTGCAGAAGGATGTCCAGGAACAGGCGCTTAAGAATATTCAGTTACAGGCGCTTAGAGACCAGGATTCCTTAGCCATCAACCAAGCCCAGTCCAACTTAGCGCATAGCCAAGAGCGGATAAAAACCTTGGAAGAAAAGTCTGCCAAGCTTACGGAGCAGTTGAGTGAAAAGACATTACAATTAAGCCGGGTTACCGATCAGTCTCAGGCTGACGCCTATGGACTTAAAGAGCAGTTGAATATGGTGCAAAAAGAATTGCAGAGTTCTTCCCAGACTGTAAAAAATATCTCATTGGAGAAGCAGTCGATAGATAAAGAGCGTAAAGCGCTTCTCCAGCGGCTGGAAGCGGCCGAGAAAGACCGCGCCGGCGCGCAAAAGAATAGCCAAACATTGGCTTTGAATCTCAAGGATAGCCAGGATAGATACGCCCAGTTGCAGCGTTCTTACAGCCAGTTACAGGAGGAGAATCTGGCAGCTGCCGCGAAGGTTAACCAACTGCAGCTGCAGGCGGATCAATTGACGAAGGATCTGCGGGCGGCAGCCTCGGATTACCAAAGCAGTAAGCTAGACTCCGCGAATTTAACTCAGCAGTTAGCGTCTCTCAATGCCGGCTACGCACAGCTGGTTAAAGAAAAACAAACAGTGGATACGCAGTTGCATGACTCCCAGCTGGTCTTGCAGAAATATCAACAGGAGGTTGGTTCGAGGGAGACTGCTCGGTTAAGCCAAGTGCAGCAGATCGAGAATCTGACTAAAGATAAGGATGAATTGGCCAAGCAAATTCTTGCCGCGCAGAAATCCCAAGCGCAGATCAAATTACAAAATGACGCTCAAATCAGCGCTCTTACCGCGCGGATTGACGAACTGCTTGCCAATCTGAATTATTCTAAAGAATCGGCGGGTTCCTTGGCTAAAGATAAAGAGGCGCTGCAGGCCAAAAACAGCCAGCTGTCGGCCAATCTTAAGGACGTCCAACAGCAGTATGATTTGTATCTGCAGTCAAAAGGAAAGATCGACCAGCAGAACTCGTTTTTAAAGAACCAATACGTCGAAGCCACTGAGAACGTCGCGACCTATAAGCAGCAGGTTCAGAATACCGCCAAAGAGAATGCCCGTCTTCAGTCGGCACTGGACGCGGCTGACATTAAAATGCGTAAGTTAGAAGCTGCCCAGGGTATATTAGCCGATAAGATTCGCCAACATGAAGATCAAATTATGGTTTACGAAGAGAGCCTGAAGAAAAAAGAAGAGGTTGCCTATGAGAATAAGGCCCTGGCCCAGAAAGCGGATTTGATCAATCAGAGCGTCCGGGAAATTGAAAATAAATACCGCGAGTTAAAAGAGCAGAACCGGTTTCTCCAGACCAAATACGCCCGTTTGCCGCGGGAGAATCTTACTTTACATTATAATTTAGGAGTAATGTATACTCAGAGCAAGCAATACGATAAGGCGGTCCAAGAATTCGAAAAGGTGCTGAAGGATAATCCGGATGATCCCGAGAGCCATTATAATCTGGGAGTTATCCTGGGAGAGATCATGGGCAATCGTCCTCTGGGCCTGGAACATTTTAAGAAGTATTTGACCCTTGCTCCCAACGACTCCGATAGCGACCGGGTGCGTAAATATATCGTCTCCTGGGAAGCCTTTGAACAGAAATAGTAACCCCATGCCCAAATTTATTACGGCTAAAGATATCGCTAAAGCTCACCGGCTCTCTTACCAGATCGTCAATCGTTATACCGATGCCGGGCTGCTGGATGTGGCCTTTAAGAAGTCCGCGGTGCGCTATTATAAAGAAGCGGATGTGCGCAGCCGCCTGGCCCGGGTTAAGGCCTTAGTCAAAGAAGGATATTCGCTTTTTGCGGTACGCAAGTCAATCATAGGAATATGAGAGTTTTGAAAGAGCTAAGATTGCTTCGCCGGCTCACTAGGCTCGCAATGACAGCGTCGATAACGTTGATGGCGGCACTGTTGCCGTTCATCAATCTGGAGGCCGCCGACCAGGCTACGATCTCCCCGGGAGCAAGCCTGCAAACACCCGCGACTTTACTGGCTGATTTTCCCGATACTTCGGTATCGCTGGATCTTAAGGATATCGAAGTCACCGAAGCCTTGAAGTTCCTGGCCTCTAAAGCCGCGCTGAATATTATTCCCACTAAAGAAGTAAACGGCCGGGTTACGCTTATGGTCAGCGACGTCAAATTATGCGACGTCTTCGATATCATGCTGCGCAGTAATAATTTGGCCTATGAGAAGCAGGGGAATATTTATAATGTCATGACCGAGAAGGAATACCGGTCGCGTAACGGCCGGAATTTCAGCGATATCCGCGAAGTCCGGGTGTACCACTTAAGATACGCCATACCGGAACAGGCGGTGGCCTTGCTGGATACGGTCAAAAGCGAAATCGGCAAAGTACTCCTGGATCAGGAGTCAGGCACGATCTTAGCGTTGGATACTCCGAAGAAGATCCAGGAGATGGATCAAACACTGGCTTCCATGGACCAGAAATCAGTGATCCGCATCTTCGATTTGAGGTATGCCAAGGCTAAGGAGATCGAGGAGCAATTGATGCTCCAATTGGATCTCAAGAAAGTCGGTTCCATTAAAGCCGATGAGCGCACCAATCAGGTGGTAGTGCAGACTTTGCCTGACCGCATGGAGGCGATTGCCAAGATTATCACCGGCCTGGACCAGAAGACTAAGCAGATCCTGCTTGATGCCAAGATAATCCAGGTTAAACTTACGAATTCGTTAAGTTCAGGCGTGGAATGGGAAGGCCTGTTTGATGTCGGTGAGGCCGGTAAAGACGAGGGGGGTGTTAAGTACTTCGGCACCTATCCGGTAAGCGCCGTGCAGAGCTCTACCGATGCCTGGCAGTCCCGTTTGCAGGCGTTTGAAAGCACCGGATATGTCGGTTCGTATCCTTTTACCGGCACCAGCACGGACTATGCGGCCGGTACGCAGGCCGTGGCCACGGAAGAGATGCATCTTGGCGTTATCGGCAAGAGCGATTTCGATGTGATTATCAAATATCTGCAGACCTTAGGCGAGACCCGGATCCTTTCTAACCCTAAATTGGCGGTTACCAACAACCAGGAAGCCAAGATCCACGTGGGAGAGAAGCAGGCTTATATAACTACCACCACAACCCAGAGCCAGAGCACAACCACTGTTTCCGAGGCCGTTACTTATGTCGACGTGGGGATACG
>JBFZAQ010000161.1:0-3203 GCA_041308885.1 Candidatus Omnitrophota bacterium
GAATATCGATAGATTCTCTGGGAAGATATTTTATTACTTCCGGACCCGCCCTAAGCACCACTATGTTATTATACGAATAGTACTTCTGAGCATCCAATTCGCGGCCAGCCCATTTCAAGCTATATTCCCTATAAGCGGATTCTTTGCCGCTAAAAGCGAAAATATCGGTGGCGATAAAATTATGATTGCTGTGTTTGGCCAGCTCAAATGAAGTTTTCCCCAGGCCGCAGCCTATTTCAAGCCATAGAGGCCTTGCTTTTCCCCGCTCGCCATCGAACATCCGGCTAACTTTTACAATATCTTCATCAAAGTTTCCGGTTGCCTTAAGGTATTCACATAGCTGCATTTGATCATCCGCAGGGAAACTATTGAAAGACTGCTCAATCAGCCCATAGCACTCCAGCGGAGAAGACATGGAACCGTCTTTCCAAGAAGAAAAACCGGTGCTTTTTCTTGCATCTTTTACACTATAGAGCTTTTGGCCATTCAAAATTGCCCTAAAGCAATAACGAATTTGGTACCCATCGTTTTTGATTCCTTCTTGTACGTCTATTTTCGGGCGCAATTGGCCTATCCCAACCTGCAGTTGTATTAATCCGCCTAATAAAAGAGAGCAACTTACATAGCTCCATGCGAAGCCGCCAGAGAAACCGATCTGAGCAGTAATAAAAAATAATGTGGCCGCTAAACATAGATCCGCAATTGAACCACTCAACAATATAATTATTAATTTCCAGTTTTTCTCACCATCCATAAGTACCTGGACCCCAGAGCTTAATCCTTGCTGGAAAATAACAGGCTTTTTTGCCCTTACGCCAAATAGGATTGCAATGAAATAATGAGCATATTCATGCAAAATGCTTCCTGCGAGAAAAATAACGCTCAATTGTATACCGAACGCGATCCTTAAGGGGAAAAAGATAAGTTTCTTGATCGTGCCTATCCATGCCATAGGTTTACGTTTTTGCTGCTTCTCTTGCTCGATTACCTCAAGCAATTCTTCAAGCGAGCTGTACTGGCCTATTTTAATCGGCCTACTGTCTTTTTGTTTGCTCCGGCAGAATATCGGGCTCGATGAAGCAATAGGGCTGTCCTCTATTTTTAAGAATTCCCCTATAAGTCCGGCGAAAGTGTAAAATCCAATGCTGGATGCCCGGCTTCTATCCGCAGAACGTTTATTCAAGGCAGTATCAAACGCCTGTTTTGCTTCTTTACGCACCTCAGGCTGGAATAGATGAGCGATAAAGTTTTCGTAAAATAAAGGATGGCGCGCCATGGCGTCAAAAGAATCCAGAGGATTCTTAAGTTCAAACAGCGCGGCGATAAGCGCTCCGGAAAAATTAAGCATACCCTCAGCCCATTCGTATACGGATTTCTCCATTTCGTATCCGGGGGGGGCATTAAGCAAGCTATCAGCCCCTGTATCAATCAATTCCATTAACGGCCCGTAGTTATTGGCTACATTCGAAGTCCATGTGCGCTGCTTTCGAGTTTCAAAACATGCGCGCAGGTTTTTTGCCAGGTTCCGCAATATATCAGCAAATGCCGTTTGAATCAGGCTGCCTTCGTCTTCCGCAGCGAACAACTCGCTGTAATAAGTAAGGGCCAAGTCCCTGTCTACTTTGATTGAAGAATCGAATTCCTGCGTAAATAGCCCTAAGCGATGAGTATTGTAACTTAATCTCGCGCTATACCAGGCTTGCTTCCATTCGGTATTACTTAATTCAGGGAGCGTGCTTTCATCAAATAATTTGCAGGCAAAAACCGTATCTGCCAACAGCACCGCTCCGGACTTAAGCAACGCGCGGTCATTATTAAGGGCGGCCGCTACCTTATCAGATATTGCCCCCACCCCTCCGTTAACCGGGTCAATCCTGCCTGTAACTCGCCTGAACCAGGCTGCTGGAATATACACATTTTGTCCGTGGAATGTCCTTAATGGCCCCTTGATATCGCTGCGGACTTGCAGGTTATATGCACCAATTCCTTTAAATTCCAGCATTACGGCGATACGAAGTTTGATTATATTTTTTGCAGCCAATTCATTGAGAACTGGCGTTAAATCTTTAAACGAAACCACTCTTCCGGCAAGCTCGCCTACCTCGCTTAATGTCGTAAGTATCCTGATACCGCGGCCATCTTCTACATATGGCACAATCCAGTGGCCGGGTAAGCCGAATACTCGGCCGCCTGTTGCAAACATCTTTACCCTTAGCGGTTTACCGCTTGCACCGAGGGATTTTCTTAACCCAACCGATTCCAGATCTTTTTCTGAGAACGCCTGGCCATTGCTGTGAAAAAGGTCTTCTCCAATGATAGGAAGGTAGCGCTCATTAAACCACAGAAGATCGCCTCCCGAGGCATCTATCCGCTCAGAAAGCGTTGCATTCGCCACAGGAAGCCGCTCCGGGGTATTCCACGGCTGCTCCCTTATTGTTGATTTTCTCCATAGCCTTGAAGTAACTATTCGGTTATTCAACGGATTAACCATGATACCGGTTATTCCCTGGAAGGCGCACGAATCAATCTTCGCATTAATCTCATCAATATTTTCAGGAGTAAAACGCATGAAACCGTCTTTATTTAATATGTTTCCTGCCGGCGAAGCCACAGTCTCCTTCTTGTCAAAGTTAAGAGAGCTGAAAATTCTTTCAGTTGTCTCGGTTATCATCATCACATATGCATCTTTGTCCTCATCAGCCGGTATATTGAGGTACTCTTGCTGGGAAGAAGGCAATGACGGGATCACTCTGCTGACTTTAATCCTTTCTTTCCTGAAGAAGTCTGCGATTGCAACAATCTCTGCTTCCGCCTCTTCGCTCTCCAGGTGATAGATGGCAGCCCTGGGCTGCACAAAAGCTTCGTCATCAACCATAATTTCGGTAAAAAGGGAGAAGAAATCGTAGTCGATAGTAACCCACACCTCTGAAACTTTATCTTTGAGTTGTTCATAGAGGCGCGCTATTAATGCGGGATAGTCAATCTTTTGTCCGGATTGCTGGTCATCCACTTGGCGGCTTCTCCAGTTAGTGGCTGTTTTTTCAAACCATTCGCCCCAATACGAAGGCATATGCAGCACGAAAGCTTCGCCCTCTTCTTCCAATAAGGCAGCCCAAATCCCGTCTAAATATGAGCAATCATAGGAAGGGTGAATAGCAGCAAGCAGCTTTATAAACGGTATAGAATCTTTGGAAAGCTGAATC
>JBFZAQ010000162.1:0-4779 GCA_041308885.1 Candidatus Omnitrophota bacterium
GATTCAATACGGCTATGCCGCCGACTTTAGACATCTCGACTGCGAATTTAACATCAACGACGCCGTCCATTGCCGCGGCTAAGATTGGCACGTCGAATTTCCTGCCTCCGATCTCAAAAGAGGTATCTACTTCGTTGGGGTTAATCGTCCGGTCTCCCGGAACCAGCGCAATCTCATCAAACCCGTAGCATCTGCGGGCACGCCTATCTGTGCCTATCCATTCAGCCATAAGTGCTCTCCTTAACCGCTTAAATTCTGCTTTATATGTCGCTATCTATTGTGTTGCAATAAGATATGGAAATTCTAGCGCAAATACAGCTTCGCCGCTAGAATGTTTTAATTTTATCCTAACTCTAAGGATATGTCAAGTTAAAATTGACGCTGTAGAAAAAAAAGGGCGGTCGTACTAATGACCGCCCTTTTAGTTCAACCTCTATTTTGTTTAATACATTCCGCCCATTCCGCCCATTCCGCCCATTCCGCCTCCGGAAGGCATCGCCGGCATTTTATCCTCTTTTTCCGGCTTATCAGTAATGATAGCCTCAGTAGTCAGAAGTAATGACGCGATACTCGCGGCGTTCTGCAGCGCTGAGCGCGTAACCTTGGTCGGATCAATAATCCCGGCTTCGATCATGTCCACGTAAGCATCCTGGGCCACGTCATACCCGGTATTGGTGGTCTTCGCTAACTTAACCTGCTGAACAATAATCGAACCTTCCAGACCGGCGTTAAACGCCAGCTGACGGATAGGTTCTTCAAGGGAGCGTCGGATAATATCGGCTCCGATTCTCTCATCGCCCTCAAGCTTGAGCTTCTCAACCGCCGGAATGGCGCGCAATAGACCTACGCCGCCGCCAGGAATAATGCCTTCTTCCACAGCAGCGCGGGTTGCATGCAAAGCATCTTCCACGCGGGCTTTCTTCTCTTTCATTTCGGTTTCAGTTGCCGCCCCCACATTGATAACTGCCACACCGCCGGCTAACTTGGCTAGACGTTCCTGCAGCTTTTCTTTATCGTAATCCGAATCAGTATCCTCAATCTGCTTGCGTAATTGAGCAATCCGTCCGTTAAGGGCCGTCGATTTTCCCGCCCCTTCGACGATAGTGGTATTTTCCTTATCGATCTTGACCCTCTTGGCCCGGCCTAAGTCTTCGATATCCACGTTTTCCAGCTTAATACCCAAGTCTTCGGTAACAGCCTTGCCTCCGGTCAATACCGCGATATCCTCCAGCATGGCCTTGCGTCTATCGCCATAGCCGGGGGCTTTAACCGCGCAGGCGGTAAAGGTGCCGCGGATCTTATTCACGACTAATGTCGCTAAAGCTTCACCTTCAACTTCTTCGGCGATGATCAATAGCGGCTTACCGGCGCGGGCGATTTTTTCCAGTAAAGGCAGGATATCCTTAAGGGAGGATATTTTCTTCTCGAATATCAAAATATACGGATCTTCGAGAAGTACTGCCATTCTTTCGGCATCAGTAACAAAGTACGGTGAAAGATAACCTTGATCAAACTGCATGCCCTCGACTACCTCTAAGGTAGTGGCGGTAGACTTGGCTTCTTCTACCGTGATGACCCCGTCTTTGCCTACTTTGTCCATAGCTTCGGCAATCAAATCGCCGATATTCTTATCGCAATTGGCGGCGATAGAAGCGACCTGAGCCACTTCTTTCTTATCCTTGATCGGAGTAGAAAGCTTTTTTAACTCCTCGACCACCTTCTCGACTGCCTTTTCAATACCGCGCTTTAAGGCCATGGGATTTGCGCCCGCGGTTACATTCTTTAAGCCTTCGCGATAAATGGCCTCAGCCAGCACGGTTGCGGTAGTAGTCCCGTCACCGGCGATATCGGAAGTCTTCTCGGCGACTTCCTTAACCATGGCCGCGCCCATATTCTCAAAACTATCTTCCAGCTCTACTTCTTTAGCTACGGTTACACCGTCTTTAGTGATAGTCGGTGAGCCGAATTTCTTATCAATGACTACATTACGGCCTTTGGGGCCCAGAGTCACTTTCACTGCCCGGGCTAACTGTTCGACCCCGCTTAACAGCTTCCTGCGGGCCTCGTCCTGATACATTAATTGTTTTGCCATCTCTTTTCTCCTTTTAGTGACACTTTGATACGTGGATACTCTGACACCCGTTTATTTTACTATCGCCAAAATATCTTCCTCGCGCATAATCAGTAATTCTTCGCCTTCCTTGGTGGTGATTTCATTCCCGGAATATTTTCCGTAAAGAACCTTATCGCCAACTTTTACCTCTGGCGCCTGTACCGTGCCGTTATCGAGAACTTTACCCTTACCCACGGCCACAATCTTGCCTTCTTGCGGCTTTTCCTTTGCGGTATCGGGTAGCACAATGCCGCCCTTGGTTTTAGTTTCCGCTTCCAGCGGTTTGACGACCACGCGGTCGGCCAATGGCTGAATATTCATGCGAACACCTCCTTGTGTGTTGGTTAGTAACTGGTTAAATGGTTAGCGGTAATATGGGTGCGTTAATCATATTAGCACTCCACCTGCAAGAGTGCTAATTATAAAAACAAAAACCTTTCTTGTCAAGAAAAATTTTTTCGGTATACCAAATTAATGCCGCGCAAAGTAAGCGCAGGGTCCAAATATTGAATTTTCCCGCAGTATTTTTTCATCAGCCGGCAATTGCCTCCGGTAGCCACAACCACGACGCAATCTCCGATGATTTTTTTTATTTTAGCGATTAAATCTCCGGTCGCCGCAGCCGAACCCAGGACAATTCCGTTGACCATGCTTTTCTTGGTATCGCGCCCGATCACTCCGCTCGGGGCAAATATGGAAACCTTGGGTAAAAGCGCCGTGTTCTCGGCTAGGGCCCGTAACGACAGCTCCAGCCCGGGCAGAATCACCCCCCCGAGATATTCCCGGTCGCCCGAGATCACATCCAAAGTTATGGCAGTGCCGTAATCAACCACTATGGCCGGCGCGCCATAAAAGCGAGTTGCCGCATAGGCATTGACCAACCTGTCCTGACCGACCTGCCGGGGATTAAGGTATTTGTTGATTATCGGGACCTTAAAATCCTTTCCTATAATATAGGGTTTTTGACCGCAGATTTTTTTGATCCCGCCGGCTATTACCGCAGTAGCGCCGGGGACCACGCTGCAAATTAATGCTGCCTCAATACGATACGCGCCTAAGATTTTCTTTAAGCCGGCCGAGTAAAGGGCTGATTTAGTCGGTATATCGCCGGCTTTAACTAAATGTCCACCCCGAAAAATTCCCAAAGAAATATTGGTATTGCCAATATCAATGGCGGCCATAAATTTTATCGGCTTCATTTTGTCCTCAGGTTCTTCTTGGTTATCTTATTTGCCTTATTCGCGAGCCCGGTCTTAACTGAAATATTTTGAATCTTATCGCGGATTGCCGCAGCCCGCTCAAATTGCAGATTACGCGCGGCCAGTTCCATCTCGCCTTCCAGTTCGCTGAGATAGCGGTTAAGCTCAAATTCTTCTCTGGTCTGGCCGGTCAACTCCTCGACATATTCCTCGGCCTTGGCCAGCGCTGCGATGCCTTCGACAATAGCTTTTTGTATTGACCGCGGGGTAATATTATTAGCAGCATTATACTCCAGTTGAATTTTGCGCCGGCGGTTACTCTCGCTGATCGCTTGCGACATTGAGCGAGTCATGGTATCGGCGTACATGATCACCGTCCCATTAATATTCCTGGCAGCCCGTCCGGATGTCTGGATTAAAGACGTTGCCGAGCGTAAAAATCCTTCTTTATCGGCATCGAGTATAACCACCAGGGACACTTCCGGCAGATCCAGCCCTTCGCGCAAAAGGTTGATTCCGACTAAACAATCGAAATCTCTTCTGCGCAGATCGCGCAAGATCTTTGACCGCTCGATAGTTTCGATGTCGGAATGCAGGTATTTTACCCTAATCCCCTTTTCCTGTAAATAGCCGGTTAAGTCTTCGGCCATGCGTTTGGTAAGAGTAGTTACCAGCACCCGTTCATTCTTTTGCGCCCGTGCCGCAACCTGCTGCCGAAGATCCTCCATTTGCCCTTCGGAAGGCTTGACTATGATCTGCGGATCGATTAACCCGGTGGGCCGGATGATCTGCTCGATAACCGCTGCTTGGCTGTTCTTAACTTCATATTCATCGGGAGTCGCCGAGACAAATACAACCCGCTTGATCAATTGGGAAAACTCGCTAAATTTTAGAGGCCGGTTGTCCAAGCAGGATGGCAAGCGAAATCCATAATCGACCAAAACATTCTTGCGGGCCTTATCCCCTTCGTACATCCCCCGGATTTGCGGAATAGTAACGTGAGACTCGTCGATAATGGTCAGAAAATCTCCGGGGAAATAGTCAATCAACGAATAAGGCCGGGCCCCGGGAGGCCGGCCGGATAATATCCGCGAGTAATTCTCGATTCCATGGCAATACCCCATTTCGAGCAGCATTTCAATATCGTAATTGGTGCGCGACTCCAAGCGTTGGGCCTCGAGAAGCTTATTATGCGTGCGCAGATATTTCAACCGCTCAACCAGTTCTTGACGAATATTTTCCACTGCCAGGCTGACGGTCGCGCGGGAAACCAAAAAATGTTTAGCCGGATATATGGCGGTCTGGACAAAACGGTTCAGGATCTCGGCCGACACCGGATGAATTTCCGATATCTTTTCGATAGTGTCACCGGTGAATTCAAAACGCAGCGCAGTCTCAGCATATGACGGAAAAACCTCAACGCAATCCCCCCGCACCCGAATTTTACCCCGCGTAAATTCATAATCA
>JBFZAQ010000163.1:0-13425 GCA_041308885.1 Candidatus Omnitrophota bacterium
GACGCTCTTCCGATCTCGGTAAACCCAATCCCGGAAACCCCCAGCCGGGCAAAATCCCGCAACACTTGCCGCATTTCGGCGGTATTAAGCTCTCTTAATCCCTGCTGCTTCAACTTATCCGACTGAAGGGGCATATCGCACATCGCGCAATGAAAATTACAAGAATAATTGGTAACTAAAGTACCCAAGATCGGCCCGCACAGCGGCCGCCGGAAAAAATACGAAGCCTGAATAAGCCCGTATTGACCCGCGCGCTTAAGCAACCACCCCACCTGCCTCTGCGCTATTCTATTCTTGATAAAATCTAGGTATACTTTACGGATCATCTTAACGCTCGTTCAATAATATGTTTTGTGTAATGTTAATTGTGTAATGTGCAATGCGGGTGTAATGCAAATGAATGTGTAATGCAAAAAAGGATAGCATTTTCCATTACACAATAAACCATTACACTCACATTACACATTAAACATTAAACATTACACAAAGCTAACACTTTAACAACGCTCCCAATATCGCTTGATACGCCTCACACGGCGTCCAGCAGCCCGGGCACTTGCCCTCCTTGATCTCCTCCCGCAACCGGGCCCGCGCTGCCTGTTGCCATAGAGCCTTAAGGTCATAACCGCAATCGCGGATATTGCCAACCCGGGCATTATAAATGCTGCACGGATACACATCCCCGTACGGATCTAAAAACAGGGACGCGGATAAGGCCTGACAAGGATAAGGCATCCGCCCGGTCCTCAGGTATCCCTCTACTCCCCGCTGATACCTGCGCTCCAAATATTCAACCGGACTTAACCAACGCTTGCGCCGCCCATTACTGATCCGCAACAACTGTTGCCATAACTCTTCATCCGCGCCGCGCTCTGCCGGGGGAGTTCCATAATAATGAATCGAGCCGTGCATTATATTAATATGAAAGTCGTTATATGCAACCCCTTGGACTCTCTCTTTTACTTGGCTATAAGCGTCTGGGAAAGCATTGACATTCTCCGGCTGCAGGGTGTATCCCAAAAAAACATGAAAATTCCGGGAATTGAATTTCCGCAGCTGCGCATAAGTCTCAACCGCGTTCTCCCAAGAGCCCTCTACGCCGCGCAAACGATCATGAACCTGCCGCGGGCCGTCTAAACTTACCGTTACTAAAATCTGCGGTATCCGCAATGTCAAACGCAGGCGCCGGATTGTTTCTACGATACGCCGAGTCTGAAACCCATTAGTGGGGAAATCCAAAACAGACAATTGCCGACAACGCTTATTAATACAACCGATAACATCCGGCAAGTCCGGACGCAAAAAAATCTCTCCGCCGCTTAAATTAATCCAATTAAACTTGCCATAGGCCGCAAAAAAACGGTCGATCTCAAACAAAGACAACTCTTGACCGCCAGGGCGCTTCCAAATATTGCACATACTACACCGCAACTGACAGGCATAGGTTAAAATAAAGGTCAGCCGGTACGGGAACCTAAGATCGCCAAAATTACTGCGAAAGATATTCCTTGCCAGATGCAATATGCGATTCATAGCTGAATAGTTTGCGTAAACGACAGGGCCCGTTACGGCTAAAATAATTCTGCGCTATTGCCGTAAACACCTCATCAACGCTAATGGCCCTCATGCAAGCGCCCCGGCCTTGCGGATGCCGGCAGGTGTTGATTTTAGCGTTATAATTAGTAATGCACGGACTGCAGGAAAAACGTTTATAAAAAAACATGCTCTTATCCGACCACGGCCCATATAACTGCGGAGTATTTGGCCCGTAGAGCCCAACCACCGGAATTCCTAAAGATGAGGCCAGATGCACTGCCGCAGTATCAGCAGATATCACCAAGTCGCTTAAAGCGACCAAAGAGATATACTCGCTAAAAGAAAGCCCGGATCCGGCCTCGACAACCCGCTGCGGAGACTTCATTGCTTGATGGGCCCGGCGGGCTATCCGGGCCTCTGCCCCCTTGCCGGTAAAGATCACCCGCACACGATATTTTTCAATCAACCGGTCAGCCAGCGCGGCAAAATTCTCTTCCGGCCAGCGCCTCTCGATAAAATTAATGCTGGTTCCCGCGTGCATCAAAACTAAAACCTCATCCGGCGAAGCCTGCCCGGCCGCCAGTATCTGTTTAGCGCCCTGCGGATCAAGTCTCCAAGCCATGACTGCCGGCGCCCGCGGCGGCAGGCTTAGCCCAAAATCGGCAAGGCTATAAAACGACTGCATAATATGCAGGTCATTATTATATTCAAAAGGGTGAGTATACAGTCGGGATCTATATTGTCCCTGGGTGCTATATCCGACCCGCTTAGGCGCGCCCAGCAAAAAGCACAACAACGCCGAATACCGGGCAAACTGTTCAAAATCTATTGTTACGTCATATGCCCGCAGGCGTAATCTAAGCATAGACTTCAGGGTTTGATAAATAAATACCGCGGCATTATCGCTGGCCACGGTATGAATAGCATCGAAGAGATTCGCGGCCTCGGCGGCCTCCCTGTTCATAAATAAAGTCAAAATATCCAGGCTGACCTCGGGATATTTTATCTTTATGGCCCGGGCCGCCGGAAGCGCCATGGCCAAATTGCCGATACCCCAGAATTTTACCAAGAGTATTCTCTTATGCTGACCAGCCGCAGGCCCTCGCCGGGGCGAAAAAAGAAGTCCCCGCGCGGCTAAAAAAAAGCAAGCTAACGGAATACCGAGATATCTATCCACTAAACGCACTAATTTCCAATTCATCGCGGAATATAGTTTTCGGCTGCTAAAGCTACCGTAACCCACGCTAACGGATATACCTGTGCCAGAAGCCGGGCTACCCCGGCGATATGCGGGCTAAGATTGTTCCCGTAACTTAAACCGATCACTATCCCATAGACCAGAATCTGGCTAACCACAAACAGGGGGAATAAAGCGAATCTTCCGCGCGCTAGGTTACGCGCCTGAAGGACCACGGCAAGCGCGAACAATAAAAATGCCCCGCTCCAATAATTACTCCGCATCAACTTAAAAAATACGGCAACTGTCGCCAAAAACTGCTGCCCGGAAAACAGCCCCGCCTTCTGGATCAGCAAATGCTCGTGAGTTTCATCGGGCGTCGGTAGCCCCAAGCGAAAGAGCGTCCAGGGTACGATGAACCCCAACACCAGCGCAACAACCATGTACCCAACTTTGTCATTGCGGGGAGCCCGAATATTTTCCGTAGGCAAAGAAGCAACCTCTCTCTTAAGATTGCTTCGCCCCTTCGGGGCTCGCAATGACAAACCAACACATTTCTCTATAATCATAAAACCAAAAATAATCACCAGCGCTGTCAAGGCTTCGTTTTTTAATAATGCCGCTCCCGCGGCCAAAACAGCTGCGGTAAGGGCATGATAAGGATCATCCGTATCCATATACCGATAGGCCTCAACGGCCATAGCCAGGAAAAAAAGCGAAAGGAATAAATCCGCTCCGTCCATAATCGGCTCGGCGTAGATCTTCGCCGAAATCATAATTAAAGACCAGCAGGCTGCCCGCTCCGGAGGCATCCGGCCGGCCAGAAATTCCCAGACACTCCAAGCCAAAAAGAACAACAGCAGGGTATTAACTGCCTGATAAGCGCTGTTGATCGGGCCGCCCACAAAAAGAAAAAGCAAATTATAAACCACGGCGAATAACGGCGGATAATTACTGTGCAAATTAGCGAAAAGCGGATCGTGAAAATATAAAGAAGAAGCATAAGTCTCATGCAGAAGTATCTTGGATTTGCTCAAGAGATGCCCGAGAAGATCAATATTAAATGACGGAAAGGCTAGATGGTTTATAAGCTTAAGAATACAAAATAATCCGACTGCCGCAAACAACACATAAATCATTATTGATTCACGCGAAGATCTTTGACGATCAAAAACAGCGTAGGTAAACTTAACCCGGGCAAAAACGCCGGTTCCTTCGCTTATCATGAGCAATCCCGCCAGCAATGCCGCCTGCGCCAAAAAAACCTTTAACGAAAGCATTACTCCGCACATAGAGAGCAAACTGGCCAGAAACGCATATACGGCGGCTCCCAATAAAAAATATTTAGGGGCCATCCGCGCCGAGAGCATAAGCGCTGCCGGGCTACGATTCATCCGGCGCCCCACCCCTTGAGCCAAGAGATCCGTAAGCGCGCCGAACAACGCCAGGCTGGCCACAAACAAAAAAGTCCGTAAAATAATAATCATCTGTTATCTCTATAAATTCAGCTGTTCAACCGGCAGCTGCGCCGGGGCGATAAAAATCCGGTTGCCCCGATATAAAATAACATAGCTAACGCCCCTTTGCCGGGCCCACTCGGTTTCGCCGAGAGACTCGGCCGTCTTTACATAGCGGCGCATGAATTCTTCTCGATTGTTGCCGTATAAATCAAAATGCAAAACTAAAATCTTGCGCGGATAACAAAAATACCTCAAAATGTGGTGCAAGTGCCACCACCAAAAAGTGTTTTCCTGGACCCCTGGGGTGTCGGAAAAAACCGGAGCAAAATATAAAACCGTATCTTCGGGCATGGCCCGAATAGCTTTAATCGCCTCGCCGATATTGCCGAGAACCGCGCAATGACGGGAAAAATCATCCAGAGCCAGCAAATTCCGGATATCATTTTGCCGAGTAAAAAACGGCTTATATACCGTGCTTAGCTGGCTGCTGAAACTTACCAGCATAAGAACAGCTATCAGCGACATCACTGCCCAAGCCCCAAGCGTTCTATTGTTATTCATGAAACTCAAGCCCTCTTGCGGGCAATTACCGCAATATCTCCGTAGCTTAGAGTTAAATTGATTTTAGCCGGCCATTTAACAAACGCATCTAGCTGAACAGGATTAAAACAGCCCGGCAAAACGCGCTTGCCTGTCCGGTAGGGCAAGGCGCCGCCCAGCCGGGCGGCCTGCTTAAAAATATATGCGAGAGAGAATCTCTTCTTATAAGGCTTAACCTTGAGCAGGGAAAATCCGTAAGCGTTAAGCAGCAATCTTAGAGAATAAGCTGAAAAATAACTTAAGTGCATGCGCCGATATGACCACCAGCGGTAACCGCAAATTTTTGCCGAAAGACTGGACAAATCCGGAGTAACCATATAAAAGATGCCTCCCGGCTTAAGCCAAGCATAGGCCTGTTGCAAAATGATCTTGGGATCAGGCAAATGCTCAATGACCTCTAAGGCCGTAATAACATCCCAAGAATCAGCGGGGAATCCCGCTCTTTCTATAGTGGCCTGGACAACCGGCAATTTTAGCTTATCCGCACAATATCCGCAGGCATCCCTGCTGGGATCTATTCCTTTTACCCGGTACCCTCGGGAGCTTGCCGAGTTCAGAAACAAGCCGTAAGAGCAACCGACATCCAGCAAATCTGCCGGAGGCTTAACCAACGCGGTCAAATCATCCAGCACCCGCCCAAACGCCCATTTCCTCTGCTCGGCTTGAGCAACATACAAACTATCTTCTGACCCGGCATAATGCTGTGCCGCAGAACCAGCCTGTGCATCTAGGGAAGAAACAAAACCGCAATGGCGGCACTTAGCCAACACTGCGGGTACCCCGAAATCCCCGGCCGTAGGAATAAAGCAGCCGGAATCAACACCCTGATCCTGGCGCGTAGGCCTGAGATTGACCACACGAACATCAGAAAAACCGCAAACTTTACAATCAGGCATGGCAACTTATTAACTTGACAACGCCCCTATTTCCAGTATACTCTACATGTTTGTCAGTACAACCGCTATCAATATTGAGGTGATATCATGCTTAAAGTCTGCGCACTCTGCAAAAAAGGCCCCCAAACCGGAAAATCGGTAGTCCGCAAAGGTTTATTGAAGAAAAAAGGCGGTACCGGAAGCAAAATTAGCGACTGGACCAAACGCTCTTTCCTTCCTAACCTGCAAAGATTACGCATCCTGGTCAACGGCCATCCGCAAAGAGCCTATGTTTGCACTAAATGCATCAAAAAAGGCCGCGTGGTTAAAGCTTAGCGTAAAGTAAAGAATATATCTTTAGCTTCCAAGATTATCGATTCTTCGCCGCGCCAAGTATCTCTTACCGGACGATAAACTAAATCAAAACGGGCCGCCTGCATAAGCTCGGCCCGTAAAGGCCGCATTCCAAACCCAATGACTTCTTGAGTCGACGTTCCGTCAGTAGCCCAAAATTTAAGCGTTTCCCGGCCTAGCTCTTGAGGCGCGCCTTTAAGGCTTAAATTCCGCGAAATAAATAATGGCTCGGGATTACCTGCCCCAAACGGCTCAAGAAGCGCCAGTTCATCCAGCAGGCCGTCAGTAATCTGGGAAAACCCAAGCTCCATATCTATCTCCAGGCGGGCCAGCAGATCGTCCAAACGCAGTTTACTCTTAGCCAAAGCATTGATCTGCTTACGGAATCCCTCAATATTGCCCTCGGTAATCACTAACCCTGCCGCGTGAGCGTGTCCGCCGAAAGACTGGAGATAACCTTTACACCCGCACAAGGCCTCAAATAAATGGAAATTCTTGATCGAGCGGCCGGAACCTTTGCAGGATTCCGAGCCGATAGAAATAAGTATCGTCGGCCGGTAGAATCTATCGGCCAATTTGGATGCCACTACCCCTAAAACACCTTGATGCCAGTCTTCCTTAGCTACGACGATAACGCTATGGTCCTTAAAATTAACTTCCCGGTTGATCAAATCCTGGGCCTCTTCCAATATTCGGCCTTCTACTTTCTGGCGGGCGCGGTTATGGGCTTCGATTTGACGAGCGAATTCTAAAGCCTGATCGCGTTCCTCGGACATCAGTAAATCAAAAGATAGCTCCGCAGTATCCATCCTGCCGCTGGCATTGATCCGCGGGCCAAGGATGAAACTGATAGAAGTCGTATTCAGCTTCTTAGCTTTAATACCGCCGGATTCTATCAGCGCCTGCAAACCTAAACGCCGGGTTTGCGCCAGACGAGACAAACCTTCTTTGACGATAATCCGATTCTCCCCCAGTAAAGGCACCACATCCGCTACCGTGCCCACCGCGACCAAATCCAATTCCTGCAGCAGTTTTTCTTTGGTCAAGGCCTGGCAAAGTTTATAGGCTACCCCAACCCCGGCCAATTCCCGGAAAGGATATCCGGAATTCTTAATTTTAGGATTAATGATCGCCGAAGCCCGCGGCAATTCTCCATCCGCCGGCTCATGATGATCCGTAATTATGACCTCATATCCCTGCTCGCGCAGTTGGGCCACTTGGGCATGACTGCTTATCCCGCAATCGGCAGTAATCAATAACTTAGCCTGATGCGTTTTCATGAGTGAAACGATACGCGGCGTCAGCCCATACCCTTCTTTAATCCGGTGCGGCAGATAATGCAAAACCTGGCCGCCCATCCGGGTAATAATACTTTTCAGCAATACCACCGAAGTCACTCCGTCAACATCATAATCACCATGCACCAATATAGGGGTTTTACTCTTGATCGCTTGAGTAATCAAAGCCACTGCCTTAGGCATATCCGAGAATGCCTGCGGGTCATGCAACCCAAAGACGCCAGCCGAGAGGAATTTACGGGCATCATCGGCCGTACGGATACCGCGATTGATCAATAAATTGGCGAGGACCGCGGAAATACCTAATTCATTTTCCAGAATTCCGCAATCGGAGGGATGGATTGGCGCGATAGAAAACAATTTTGCTGAAGGCATACTTACATCTTGTCGGGGCTGGATACGCCTAATAAGCCTAAGCCGGTACGGAGAACCGTTTGGGCAGCCTCGAGAAGCGCTAGCCGGGCCAAGGTCAGGCCGCTCTCCTGGCCTAATACCCGATGACGGTCATAAAATCTATGGAAACGCTCGGCAACTTCCTGCAGGTAGACGGTTACCATATAGGGATCCAAGGTATGGACGCAAACCTGGAGAACATAGGTAAACTGGCCCAGCTTCTTGATCAGCTCGATTTCTTCCGGCTCGCGCAAAAGCGCGGCGTCACACTCGGCCAAATTGCCCGATGACTGAGCGCTGCGCAAGATACTGCTGATCCGGGCATGGGCATATTGAACATAATAAACCGGATTCTCGGAGTTGCGCCGCTTGGCTACTTCTAAATCAAAATCCAGATGCGATGAGGTCCGGCGCATAAGGAAGAAAAACCGGGCCGCGTCTTTACCGACCTCATCCAACACTTCGCGCAAAGTTATATACTGTCCGCGCCGAGTAGACATCTGCACCGGTTTACCGTCCCGGAAAATAGTCGCTAACTGCACGATCAAAATCTGCACGCCCTTAGGGTCAAACCCTTGGGCCTCAACCGCGGCCTTAAGCCTATTGATATAACCATGATGATCCGGGCCCCAAAGATTGATCAACAGCGAGAAACCCCGGGCGAATTTATCCCGATGATAAGCAATATCCGGCGCTAAATAAGTGTAAGACCCGTCGCTTTTAATCACCACCCTATCCTTATCGTCGCCGAAAGCAGTGCTCTTAAGCCAAGTCGCTCCGTCTTGCGGGTACAAAAAACCTTTCTCGGTCAAAAGATCAAAGGCCTGTTGAATCTTACCGCTGGTGCGCAGACTCTTCTGGCTGTACCAATAATCAAAGGCCACTCCGAAATCATCCAATTCCTTGCGGATAATATCCAAGATATAAGCCGAGGAATACTCGGCGAAATCAATCCCCTGCGCGCCTTTTTCTTTCAAAGTCCGGGCCATATCGTAAATATAATCGCCCTGGTAGTGATCTTCCGGAAAAACTACCGTCTCACCCAAAAGCTCTTGCAGGCGTAAACGCACCGAATTACCCAAAATATTGATCTGATTCCCTTCGTCATTCAAATAATATTCGCGGGATACCGCAAAACCCATAAAATCCAAGACCTTAGCCAAAGCATCCCCGACCGCGGCCTGGCGGGCGTGAGCCACCGATAACGGGCCGGTAGGATTAGCGCTGACAAACTCAATTAAGGCTTTTTCCCCCCGGCCAAAATCCACTTTAAACGCCTCTTCCTTATCAATCAATATCTCTTTAAGGAGTTCTTGAAAATAAGGCCGGGCAAAATAGAAATTAATGAATCCGGCGCCTTCAATTTTAATATCTTGGATATAACGCTTAAGATCGCTTTCGTCAATGCGCTTGCGCAGCGATACGGACAGCTCTTGGGCAATTTGACGAGGATTAGCTTTTAATACCCGGCTGGCCTGAAGCGCAATATTGGTGGTGACATCGCCAAAACGGACGTCGGTAGGAAGGTCCACGCGCAGCGCTTCCTCGGGTATTTGCCCGGCGAACGCATCCCGCGCCGCCGCAGCCAGTAATTCCAATAATCTGTCTTGGATATGCCTCTTCATAGAATTAACCCCCACGACTCGTCCGAAGTTGTGGGGGTGTGGGTAAAAAAATAAAACTAGACAGTCCGAGGGACCCTTATTCTCTTGGCGTCTTGCCAGAGCCGTTCTAAGGCATAAAACTCCCGCATCGGCTTAGAGAAGATATGCGCGATGACGCTGGAAAAATCCAGCACGATCCAGCCGGATTCATCATTAACCGGGGCCCGATTCAAAGGCTTGATCTTATCCTTATAAAGATCGTCCTCGATAGCTTCGGCAAAGCCGTTAACCTGTCGCAAAGATTCACCGCTGATAATCACGAAATAATCGCAGAAACCGCACACCTTACGCATATCTAATACTGTTACTGCGGATGCCTTCCGGGCTTTGGCTTCGGCTGCGATACGTAATGCCAGCTGTTTAGGTTCTATAGCTACAATAACCTCCTAAAATATTCTATTTTTTGCCCAAGATTTTGTACATGCCGGTGTTGCAATCGGGACATTTCCCCTTCATCGCAGCTCGGCCGTTCTTCATGGTAACTCTCTGCTCATCCTTCATCTGTTTGGATGCTTTACATTTTACGCAATATCCCGTTTCAGCCATCTTGAGCCTCCTATTTGGTATAAGTTATTCTGGAAATTTAGCAATGTTATTTATCTTAACACAGTATATTTTGCCTGTCAAACCTTTATTTGGCGCCGTGATAATAACCGCTGCGGGTCTCTTCAATTTCACCGACAATCTCTTCAACCAGGTCCTCAAGCGTTACCAGCCCAAGGGCTTTCCGGTCTGCTGCGGCTACAATGGCGATTTGGATCTTACGGGTAAGGAACTCCTTAAGAAGATCGTTGACTTTGACCTCGGGGGCGCAAAAAAAGGCCGGATGGAGCAGGTCATCCAAGACAAAAAGCTCTTTCTGGTTGATCAAATAGAGCAAATCGCGGGCAAACATGATCCCTACAATATTATCCGGGCTCTGCTCATAAATTGGCAGCCGGGCATGCCCTTCTTCCACAAAAACATGCATCAGCTCATCCTGGCTGGCCCGGATGTTAACCGTAATCATCTTTTCTTTGGGGATCATCACGTCGCTGACGGTGATATCCCCGAACTCAAAGATCCGATGCAGCATCTTACGTTCCTGCTCGCTTAAAACCCCCTCCTCCCGGCCCACTTCGATCATGAGGCGCAGCTCTTCTTCGGTGATCAGGGGCGAACGTTTGGTGGGCTGGATCCGGGCCAATCTCATGATCAAATTGCTCATACCGATAAAAATCCGGATCAACGGCTCAAAAAAAACAATCAACGCTTCCACAAAAGGCGCGACAAATAGAGCAACCCGCTCGGTATGCTTGGTAGCCAGGATCTTAGGAGTAATTTCGCAGAAAATCAGGATCAGAAAAGCAGTCAGAAAGGTGGCGATCAGCACGCCCCAGCTATTACCCACCAGATTGACTAAAACCGCCGTAACAATTGCGGAAATGGCAATATTGACGAAATTATTACCAATCAAGATGGCGGCAATAAATTTATCCAGCTTGGTAACTACCCGTTGGACCTGGACCGCGTTTTTAACCCCTTGGTTGACCATATGGCGCAAACGAATCTTACTCAGGGCAATCAGGGAAGTTTCGGAGGCGCTAAAGAAGAAAGATAACGCGGCTAAGATAACTAGGCTTATGACTATAACGGGGATGGAAATGATGAAATTCATGAATTAAAGGCTTAACTGCCGATAGATTTGGGCGTGACTTTTCTCAAGCGGGCCGATGATGGCTACATTCAAGCGCTCCTTAAGCAAGATCATACGGGCGACTTTCCGGATATCGTCGCGGGTAACCCGGCCGACTTCCCGGATAATCTCCTGTAAGGTGATGATCCGATCAAGCATAACAGCAGTCTCGCCAGTCCATAACATAACATCCATCACATCATCCAGCGCCAGCATAAGCTGGCCGAGGTAGAATTCTTTAGCCCGCTTGAATTCTCCGGGTGAAACCAAACCTTGCTTGGGCTTAGCCAATTCCGTCATTATCAACTTGACCGCCTCCACTACCTTGCTATTATCAATTCCGGCGTGAACAATAAAAGCCCCGGTATCGCTGAAACGCTTGACGTTAACGCCAATCTCATAAGCTAAGCCTCTTTTCTCGCGGATCTGCTCAAAGAGCCGGCTGGACATATTGCCGCCTAAGATAATATGCAGCAAAGACACGGCGTGCTTTAACGGATGGTCACGCTGAAAAGAATGGAACCCTAGGGCCAAATGAGTCTGCTCTGTGCCTTTATCATAAATGAATAAATTAGGTTTATCTTGAATCTCTCGCGCCGGCTGCACCGCATAGACGTTTCCGGTTTTATGCCGGCAAAAAATACTTTCCAGGCGCCGACAGAGTTGGCGATGAGATAAATCTCCGGCGGCGCTGACTACGATGTTGGCCGCGGTATAGTGGGAACGCTGGTATACTGTCAAATCATTACAGGTAATACTGCCCACTGATTCGGCAGTGCCGATAATGCTCAATCCTATCGGCTGTTTAGGCCACATAAGCCCATCCAGCAGATCATAGACATAATGCTGCGGCAGGTCCTTATACATCTTTACTTCTTCCAGGATAACCGTACGCTCCTTTTCCACTTCTTGAGCCGGTAAAAGCGGATGCATAACCATATCGGATAAGACATCAATAGCCAACGGAAGATAGCGGATCGGCAGTTTAGCCAGAAAACAAGTTACCTCTTCGGAAGTAAACCCATTAAGCGAGCCGCCGACGCCTTCAATAGCCTCTTTAAGCTTGCGGCAGGAATATTTTCGCGATCCCTTAAACAACAAATGCTCCAAATAATGGGAGATGCCTTTGTTCTGTTCGGTTTCATAGCGACCGCCGACTTTTATCCAGATTCCGATGGCCGTGCCCTGCGCGCGCGGCATGCGGCAGGTAACTACGCGTAGACCGTTGGAGAGAGTGGTTTTGGTATACATGCTTTATTCCTCTTATTATAAAACGTGATCTGTGGGACGCATGACGCAAGACGCAGGACGCATCAGGGCATCAGAGTCCGGGTAAAACTGCTGACCTTTTGCACTAAATCCTTTTTGCCGATATTTTCCTTGATCTTCTTGACGATCGCGCTTCCGACGATCACTCCGTCGGCTACTCGGGAGATATCCCGCACTTGTTCCGGCCGGGATATGCCGAATCCCACACATACCGGCTTAGATGTTACCTTCTTTACCTGCCGGATATTATCGGCAATATCCGCGGGCAGGCTGGTGCGCGATCCGGTAACTCCGGTTAAAGAAACGTAATAAATAAAACCCCGCGCCGCTTGAGCGATCGCCTTGACGCGCTGGGATGAAGTGGTCGGGGAGATAAAACAAATGAAATCCAGATCAGAACCACGGGAGAACGCCCGCAATGAATGGGCCTCTTCTAACGGCAGGTCAGGCACGATCACTCCGTCAACCCCGCTTTTTACCGCAGTTTTAACAAAGGCCTCTTCACCGTAGCGGAATATGGGATTATAATAAGTCATAAGACATATCGGTACTTGGGTGCGCTGACGCAGCCGGCTGACCAAAGCCAGAATCTGCGCCAGATTAATTTTATTTTGTAAGGCTGCCTGAGACGCTTCCTGAATTATTGATCCATCGGCCATGGGATCGGAAAAAGGCACACCCAGCTCAATAATATCCACGCCGATACGGTCAAATTCCAGCACCAGCTTTTCCGTAACGCTTAAGCTGGGATAACCGGCGGTGATGAAAGCGATGAAGGCTTTTTTGTTGGCCTGACTAAGAAAGGTAAATTTCTGATCAATCCTGTTCATATTTAATGACCAATGAGCCAAATCCCAAACCCCAATGAATCACCAATGAGCCAATCAGCAATGTGCGAGCCGTGCATTGGAAATTGGTAATTCATTGGATATTGAGATTTGGTCATTGGGATTTTATTAACGCTAACTTCCCCGCTATCGTATGCATATCCTTATCCCCTCTTCCCGATAAACATACGATGACCACGGAATTTTTCTTGATCTTCTTGGCCAGCTTCTTTAAATAGGCGATTGCATGAGCCGGTTCCAACGCGGGGATTATGCCTTCGGTCTTAGATAATAATT
>JBFZAQ010000164.1:0-3448 GCA_041308885.1 Candidatus Omnitrophota bacterium
AGTAAATATTATACTCCTTCCGGTCAAGAGATTCATGGCAAAGGGGTTACTCCGGATATAATTGTGGAAGAGGGCAAGATCGAGATTAAAAAACCTGAGTCCGAAGAACCAAAATCCGAACAGATCTTTGAGGAATTGGAAAAGAAAGGCCCGATGGACAAGCCGTCGGAAAAGATCGGGGATGATTTTGATTATTCGTCGGATAATCAACTTATGCGGGCGGTCGACATTCTCAAAGGGATCCAGGTTTTTCAAAGCATGAGCACAAATGAAAAGAAATAGCTTAAAGATTGCGGCAATCATCTTTTTTTTGGCCGCAATTGTTTTTTTGCAGTTGGTTATTTTATTCCGCCAACCGGAAAGAGTTGTTAAGCCGTCAGTGCCGTTTAAAGGTAAAGTGGCGATTATTCTTGATGATTGGGGGTATAATCAGGCAAATGCGGCTTATCTGGAGGGTATCAAATCCAAACTTACTTTATCGGTTTTGCCGCGCCTGCCTTATTCGGCAGCGATCGCCCGCCGGGCGCAGGCTTTAGGCCATGAGGTGATTTTGCATTTGCCGATGGAGCCGCGGCAGAATGTTCGGTTGGAGCGTGATACCATAATGGCCAAGATGAGCGATAAACAGATCCGCGCGATTCTAGATGCTGATTTAACCGCCATACCCTATGTGCGGGGGGTATCCAATCATATGGGCTCCAAAGCCACCGAGGATCCTCGGGTGATGGGGATATTGTTTGCCTTCTTAAAGAAGCGGGGGGTATATTTTGTGGATAGCAATGTAACACCGCGCAGCGTATGCCGGGCGGCAGCTGAAAAATCAGGTATCGGTTTTGCGGCCAGAGACGTGTTTTTGGATAACCGCGCCGAGAGAGATTATATCAGCAACCAATTGGCCCAATTATGCAATAAGGCCCGAGTCAACGGTTACGCTGTCGGTATCGGCCATGACCGGCCGCTTACTTTGCAAATTCTAAAAGAACAAATACCGCTGCTGCAGAAACAGGGGTATGTATTTGTCCGGGTATCGGAGTTACTGAACTAAATATTTATGTATATTCTCGGAGTCGAAACATCCTGTGATGAAACAGCGGCTGCCGTAGTTAAAGACGGCCGGCGGATATTGTCCAGCGTAGTTTATTCCAGCTTGCCGCAACACCGCAGGTACGGCGGAATAATTCCGGAAATCGCCTCGCGAATGCAGCTAGAGGCAGTTGTTCGGGTCGCTGATGAGGCTGTTGCGCGGGCCAAGATTAAGAAAAACGCTTTAGATGCCGTGGCGGTGACTAAGAATCCGGGATTATTCGGGTCGCTGGTTGTGGGCACGGGGTTTGCCAAAGCGTCAGCGTTTAATTTAGGGATACCGGTTATTCCGGTTGATCATCTTTATAGCCACGCTTACGCTTGTGTCTTGAATCATCCGCGGATAAAGCTTCCGGCTGTAGCTCTGATTGTATCGGGCGGACATACCAGCTTATATTATGTGCCGCGATTTACCGATTATCGGCTTTTAGGCCAAACTAATGATGATGCCTGCGGCGAGGCTTTTGATAAAGTAGCTAAAATATTAGGCCTAGGGTATCCGGGCGGTCCGGCTATCGAGAAGATTGCCCGCAGCGGCGGCCCTAAACGGCGCAGGGTGTTCGCCTGTTCGAACACCGCGAATCTTTTTGATTTCAGTTTTAGCGGTATCAAAACCGCGATTTTGTATTACGTCCAGCGCAATATTAACGGCCGGTTAACGAAACTCGAGACCGCCCAAGTGGCCGCTTCATTTCAGGATGCGGTTATAAAAACGTTAGTAACCAAATCTTTACAGGCCTGCCGGTTTAAGAAAGCCCGGCGGCTTATCGTGGGAGGAGGAGTGGCGGCGAACGAAAAACTGCGGGCGGCGTTAAAAGCGGCGGCGCTGGCATCCGGGATCGAGGTTTTCTTTCCCGCAAAATCACTTTGTATGGATAACGCGGCGATGGTTGCCGGCCTAGGGTATCATTTTTATAAAAGCAAAAACACCGTGGACTATCGGATGGCCGGGTGTTTTCCGGCGCAAAGGAGTGATTATGCTTTCGGATAATCAGATTATTCTGCGTTTGTTTCTGTCGGTGGTGTTGAGCGGCTTTATCGGCCTTGAGCGTCAGCATCAGAGGCGCTCCGCCGGCCTGCGGACCCATATCTTGGTCTGTTTGGGATCGTGCCTTATCATGTTGACATCCCTGCATATTTTTGATATATATAATCGTTTAGCGGCTATCGATCCCGCCCGGATCGCGGCAGGCGTGATTACCGGTATCGGGTTTTTGGGCGCGGGAACTATAATTCGAGATAGGGGAGGCATAAAAGGGTTGACCACCGCAGCCAGTTTATGGGTAGTAGCCGGAATCGGCCTGGCCGTCGGGTGCGGATTCTTTAGTGCCGCCTACGCCGCTTGCCTGTTAACGCTTATAGTATTACTGGTGTTACGCAAGGTGGAATCCCGAATTTTTGGATGCGAGTCAAACACGGAAGGGGGTGAAGAAAATGGGATTTAAAAAGAAGCAAGAGGAGAAGATCCTCGATGTTGACGCGACCATGCAGGGGTCGCTGGCTTTCAAGGATCCGGTGAATTTGCGGATCAACGGCAAATTCGAAGGCAACCTGGAGACTAAAGGTAATCTGACTATCGGTCAAACCGCGCAAGTGATCGCCGATATTATGGGCGATACGATTATCATCGCCGGTAAGGTTAAGGGTAAGATTACCGCGAAAGAGCGTTTGACCCTTATGCCGACAGCGATGATCGAGGGTGATATTTACCCGGCCAAGCTGGCCATTGCCGAAGGAGCGATTCTGGAAGGGAAATGCGCCATGTTGCATGACTTCTTGAGTTCCGAAGAGTTATCGCGTTACCTGGAAGTCGATCTGAATTCCATAATGGAATGGGCCAATTCCGGAAAAGTCCCCGGCAGCCGCGAGGGCAGCGACTGGAGATTTGAACGCCGGCTTATCGATTCTTGGGTTGCGTCGGGAAAAGTAAGCAAATAAGAATTCAGTTCAAAACTTTAAATTTTTATGAAAAGCGAGAAGCTTTTGACCGTTAGGGAAGTGTCGGCTCTTTTGGGCCTGAGCGAGCGAGAGATTATAGATTTGGCCGAGAGCGGGAAGATCCCCGCGTATAAAATTGCCGGCGTGTACCTGCGTTTTAAGGCGGAACAGATTGACGAAGTGCGAAGAGTCCTCCTGCCCAAGATTAAGCCCGCGGACAAGAAAGAACCGTATTCATTCAAGGATAGATGCTTGGATTTTATTTATTTTAATGATTTTTATATTGTTTCTTTGGCGGTGATCGTTGCTATTCTGGTGGTAATTGTTAAAGGATAACCTGGTCATGGGCGTCAAAAGCCTTTCAGCTGACTTAGGGTTCGCCCGAGTCGATTTAGATAGAAGAAAGCGCCGCGGATATTCCGAGGCT
>JBFZAQ010000165.1:0-2797 GCA_041308885.1 Candidatus Omnitrophota bacterium
AAAACCGAACCAGAACCAACAAAAGCACTAGAATACATTCCTAATGATATCCGAGACAAATTAAAAGACATCGGTGTATGGGTAGGCTTAAGTGCGAGCACGGACCAAAAAGTAGCCGAAGGCTCAAAAGTAGATACGATTTGGGAAGCGACCATTGGAAATATGGGAAGAGTAATTTATGTCTTTGAAGTTCAAACCAAAGGAAGCATAGATAGCCTCATATTAAATTTACTAAAATCTTTAAATAATCCGGCAGTTCAAGGGGTTGTGGCGGTTTCTGATAAAAAGCAATTAGAGGAAATCAAAAAACAAGTTCGTGAAGTCGTAGGCTTGAGCGCTAAATTAAAATATTGGGATTACGAAGAGGTTTTAAGGGTTCATGAAAGCCTCGCATTCATAAATGAAAGTATAAATAATTTACATCTTGTTCCGGAGGGTTTTTAACCTGTAACACACAGCTTGCTGTGAGATCGTAAATCCTCATAGCATACAGAAATATTTTTACCTTATAAAAATTATACTGCACTAAATCCTGCGCGTTTTTATTCAATTCTCTCCCCCTAACCTTATATCCCCCATAATCCCAATCCCAATTCCACATACTTTTCGCATTAAGAATGCTGGCTGAGGGTATTATAGGAAGACTAAGGTTCGAAAAGCTAATGGCGGCTGTCGGATGACTGCTACCACTGGCAGACGACCAACTGGATATCGCTGATTGCGCAATGACACGGCGTCTCCAAACATGGGCAGCGTAGCCCTGCCTAAATTAAACCGAGGAAGACACCCTCGTAGAGCCAGATTCGCTCTCGCGGACTCGGACAAGCCTACTCGCTGGAACTGAGGGAAGCTCCAGACTACCAGGGACACTCTTCCAGGCTACAAGTACGACGCCTTACCCGAGCGTATCGGGTATGAAGGAACAAATAAAATGTTGGTTCAATGTCAAAATGATAGCAGCTCCGGCAACCGCCTTAATAAATATCTGTCATTCCGGCCTGCCCGCCTTCGGAGGGACGTGATCCGGAATCCAGGATTGGATCCAGAGTAGGTCAGGAGCCCCAGGGCTCCTGACAATATCTGGAATCTCGCCTCCGCGAGAAAGATGGCGCCTATATGTTCCTGTAAAATTAAATACATGTCATACCCGCGCAGGCGGGTATCCAGAATTAGATCCTTTTTCCGAATCCGTGCCCGGCAGTTGTCCACAACTTCCGGGGTAGATGACGCATACAATACGGCAGATGTGGACATCTGCCGCCCACAATGTAGCGCAAGAGGCTGTACGCCGCCATCGACGACCATGAGGGTTTTGCAGGACAATGCCTATCCCAAATCCTGTCAAATGCGATAAAACGACCTGTTTCCCTTAATCCCGCCTCAATTTCCGCCGATAATATAGCGAAAGGTAAAAGGGGTACCAAAATGCTCAATACACCGGCCGGCCTAACCTCTTCGGTTACGGCGGATGGCAAAAAATATATTCTTCAGACGGAGTTTCTGGCCAATCCGGAACCCCATATTGTCACCGTAGTGGTTTACAAAGGCCAGGTAGTCCACAAGGTCGAAAAAATCTGCCCGCAAAAATTGGATACCCCCGACGGCCTCGGGGAATCCGAAAAGCTGATTAAAACCCAGCATATCTCGGTTGCCCGGTCGATTGCCTCCCGCCCCCGCGATTTCGGGGTTAAGCCGATGGAGATCCAGGTTGGCGCCGAAGATAAGCTTCGCTTGATAAACGGCATCGCGGAGGTCACCGAAATTTACGCCAATATGCACGCCGATCAATCCCGAGCTGTACCTAAAGACGATCCGATTTCGAAAAATATCTGCCTTATAAACGATGTTATCTCGGCTATCTCGCAAAATTCCCGGTTGGGCAAATTCAAACGCGCGGTGGGCACATCCGGAAACCAGAAATTTATCTTAACCGGCTCTGATGGCAAAACCTATTTAGTTGGTCTCAAACCGAATATCGATATTTCCAAAGTACTGGGCGAATTAGAAGCGGCCAATTTTTAATTATGGATAAGATTCTTTCAAATATTCGAGCGGTAAACGGCGTAACTGGTATAATCGTAATCGATAAGAGCAGGGCCCTCACTTATCAGATGATGCCGGCATCCTATGCCGCCGATGAGGTCAAGAATATCGCGCTCTCGCTACTCCACCTTGGCAAGGCTTTCCCCACCGGCATGTCAATCGATTTCTTTTTTGAGTCCGGTCTGGGACGTCTTTATAACAACGAAGAACAAATCACCCTAATAATCGGCAAGCCGGAACTCAACCTGAATACGCTCGGCGTGGTTTGTCGCGAGGCCATCTCCGCTATCGGGCGGAAATTCGCGCGCGGTCAATTGAGCGTCTCCACTTCCTCTAAAGCCGAACCGTTTGAGGCGGGATTCGATTTTCTGATTAAAGCCATAAATATCATATCCGCTAATTGTGTGGATAAGATTGGCGCGTACATGGTTACAAAGAACCTTCGCAAAGCCAAAGATGAACTCACCGCCAAATATCCGGTTTTAATTAGTATATCAGTCGATAACAACGGGATGTGTACGCTAATCCGGGGAGCCGATACCCAACACACTGAAATCGCTATGAAAGCCTTTGCGCACTGGGCCAATCTGTTCCTGTCATACTGCGCCCGTTCGACCGATAAGCTTAATCCTGAAGACATCATGAACCTGACTTTTGAGATAAAAGATCGCCTCGATTTATCCGGTTTTTACCAGGTTTACGCCGATTCGCAATTCAAGCCCTAACAGACAACTTTTGCATCAAAGTAAATCCC
>JBFZAQ010000166.1:0-5814 GCA_041308885.1 Candidatus Omnitrophota bacterium
TATGTATGCTAACGGCCCTTGCAGGCCAAAATGAATCGCAGCTTCAGCCAGCGGGCTTGAAGGTAAGGTATAGATAAAAAGATTCCCCCGTCCAAGTTTTCTCCCCGCTTGCGCGTAATCCTGGAAGTAGGCAAGATTTGAATCCAGGGCCCCGTCCGGGCTCGTCCCCACTATTCCGATATCCTGTTTCTTGTCCTTGGTATAACGAATAGTAGCGTCATATAGGCTCAAGGCTACTGAAAGAGCAACCAGCCGCGAAGCCGCATCAAACCTGCCAAAATTTTCGATTGGGTACGCAAGTACGGCATCCTTAAAAAGTTGTGCGCATAATGACCGCTGGTCAGCATACTGCCACTGAAGCCCTTTGCCTTCACAACCGCAAGCCCCCCCCCTAACCCAGCCGCGTCCTTTAACCGTATGAATATTTAAACTGTCAGCTCGCATCTAGATCCTTAAACTTTTGTTTACCGTTTCGATTAGTTAAGCTTACTGCAGATATCTACACATTCCAATAGCCACGATTTGCCACGCATATACTCTTATATAAATTGCACAGGTTATTATTTATTCTGTATTTTTATATCGTACTCTCTTCTATCTGTGGGTATAGCTGAACCAAAATCCCCCGCTCTGCCGTATTGAACTACTTTTCCGTTCTCTAATGTTATCCAAAAATATTCTCTATCCCCCAAAGTCGAGTCCCCAGTAGGATATAAAACATATTCTAAAATTTCTTTATTGAATTCGCCCTTAGAGGAGGCGGGAGTTCCCATTACTTCTATTACTTGTGCCCTAGTCATACCTATACTTATAAGATTGGTTACCCTTGCATTATATCTTTCAGTTACTTTTTCCTTCCTACCGGCAAAAGGTCTTTTAAAGCCGAACTTTACCTGTTGTATTTTTGATACTTTGTTATTCTCAAAATAAATCCTCCATCTTTCATCCCTTCCTTTATATTCCCAGAAATTGCTAAGCTTGGGATCAGGCACTATCCAATCTGGAGGATATCCATATGCCATTAAGACGACTTCTTTATTCATCCCATAATTAATTTCGCCGTTTTTAACACTATTTTGCTCTTCAGGTGTAAGCTTGAAGAAAGCTCCTTCTTCTGCCATAGTGTCTTCTTTTGTGAAATACCTATCAAATAGCTGTTTCAGGTTAATTATACTTTTCCGATAAAGAACTAAAGAAAATGTGGATTCTGCATTCATAAAAGCTGATGCTGAATCAACGCTAAATTTTATTTCACGCCCCTTACAGCGAAGTATCTCCACTTTTGTTCCTATTGGCAATATGGAACCCAGAAGAAGACTATTAGCAAAAATTTCTTTCGGATTAGTATACCAAATATTTGCTTTAGTATAATAGGTTTGACCTATGGGATTAATATCCCGACCATTTCTGGTAATATATTCTGCTGAAGCACACCCGCCAATCAACACCACTAACGCTAATAAAGCAATTGTTTTTTTCATAGTATCTCCTTTTCTTACTGCTTCAATACTAACGCCGCGTTCACTCCGCCGAATCCCGCGTTGTTAAGCAAGATAGCGCTCTTTTCTAAGGTGCGTTTTTCTAACGCAGCCCAATCCTTTGCCTCAAGATCAATATCTTTTAACCCCACTGTTTGAGGAATAATTTTTTCTTGTAAAACCCTAAGCGCGATGATTGTTTCTATTAAACCGGCTGCTCCCATAGTATGCCCTATCGCTCCTTTGATTGAATATAATGGGATTGGAGAACCATTAAAAATCCTGCTGTATGCTTTCATCTCCATTGAATCGTTATAAACTGTTCCGGTACCATGGCTGGATATGCAACCGACATCATCGCTGGATATACCTGCTTTCTTCATAGCCTTTTGTATGGCAAGGCTCAACCCGTTTCCATCGCGCGCAGGGCCAGTCATATGATTGGCGTCCCCTGCCACTGCCCAGCCGGCTATTTCTCCCAGGATGGTCCTGCCTTCCTGCTCTGCCCTTGCCCGGCTCATAAGTAACACAAAACCCGCGCCTTCCCCCAGGCTTAAACCCGCCCTGTTTTTATCAAATGGCTTGGCAGTATCGGGATCAAGCGCCATAAGAGAAGAAAATCCGGAAAAAACAAACTCCGTTACTGCGTCAGCGGCAACTACTAACACGCAATCATTTTTTCCGCTTTGAATCAGGCTTGAGGCAAAACCAATGGCAGCGCTGGAGGAAGCGCAAGCGCTTGAGATGATCGCGCCCTCGCCCTTAATCCCGGCAAGTGCCTTTACTTTCCCCAGGAGAACGCTGAGTGTACTCTCCGCCGCATCGCCGGTTCCTTCTAAAACCTGCTTCTCTAATATATCTATTTCTCCCGTAGTAGTAGCAAGAATGAGCAAGGCGTCAGAAGGTATTGAAGCCTTGTTGCGCTTTAAAAGCGGAAGCAGCATCTGCAATACAAGAGAATCATCGCCGAAATATGTCAGCCCGGGCACAACAGCGGCATTCTTACTTTGGAATGAATCCGTAGAAAATCTTTCTATCCTTTTTATGGCGCTCTTAGAAGATAAAATACCTTCCCAACAAAACAACGCGCCCGCCCCATAGGCAGTTACTAAATCACAGGCCGTGACTACGGTTTTTATATTAGGCACTTAAACTCTCCTTTAAGCCAACGCTGGCGCATCTTCTCCAGAAGCTGCGGCGTCGCAATAGCTAATTCTTCGCTGCGGCTATCGATGAACATCTGCACAGTATACGCAGTAGCAGCAAGAGGCCCGTCCGTCTTCCTGATCTCGTATTCAGTGAATAATTTAGCGCCTTCGCACCACGGGACAATAGCCCTGACCGTAAACTCCTCATCCAAACGCAAGGGGCGATGGTAATCAATGTGGAATTGCACTATCGGAGCGCGCAAGGACGCCTGGTAGAAATCCTGAAAAGATAACCCGCACCTTCTCCCTAATTCCCCAGAAGCCTCTTCAAAATAAAGCGGATAGCGGCCATACCAAACTATCCCCATTACGTCCACTTCGCTAAAATGCACCCTTCTTTTTACGATAAAAGATATTGGCAAAGGTGCGCCTTGCGCCCTCTCAAAATATTTGCCGTCCTTGCGCCGCATCATAGCCGCCTTCCTATGCTTTAAAAAACAACTTTCAATTTAATCTCGGCGATCTTTTTATCCCTGTGAGTAATTAAGGCCAAAACCCGCGTCTCTTCACTGCCCTCTGATTCCAAACGTACTATACAGACTATTTCTTCATTGCACGTAACGGGGGTAAAAAATTTAGCTGAAACAATCTCTTTCAGCTGCGGCGTCTTCTGGGTAGCCTCCTGGAGCATGCATAGTATTGCCTGGATTTTGCATACCCCGGGCAGAACCGGCTTGCCCGGAAAATGTCCTTTGAAACCGACGAATTCCTGCGAAAAACAGAAATGCGCGGTTAATGCTTTGCCGTCACTGCTCAATTCGGCCATGCTTGATTGAATCTCTTTCTTTAATCTGCTCATCTAGCGCACCTCTTTTAAACGGACAACCAGATTGTAGCCAAAACGATAATTCCTAAAAATGATCCCGGCCGGATAAAATTTACCGTGGCCCTGGTGGCGGTATTCATAATAAGAAACGCTCCAGAGGAGGCGTTTTTTTTCATAATACCATTTTTCAATAACCATGGCCCGGCTCCCGGCGAATATATAAATGATTACCCCTGAAACGCTCGGCTCGCTGAAAATAACCTTATATCTGTATTTTTCTGCTTTTGCTTCTCGGGAAGGGGCAGTATCAAAATAAATCCTTCTGATATCCTCACCTACAACCCGGGGTAGATCCCCCCTGCGCAGAAGTTCTTTTAAAACAAAATTAGTCCTGACTGAATCCTTATCGCCGGATAATTCAAACAATTTAATTCCCATAGGATTCAGGCAGGATACGGCAAAAGTTTTTAGCTCCCTATTGACATCGATATAACCCAATGCGGAGAAGCTGCGCCATTTATATTGGAAAACGATAGTATTCATTACCTGAAATCTATCAGGAAGAGACGAGGCAAATTCACGACGCGCAAGCTCCGGGTCAACGCTATTCAACGGAATATAGCGAGCCCTTTGGAAAGGGATAGTACTGCAGCCGGCGCTACTTAAAATTATTAAAGCTAAGAGTATAAATTTACGCATACTGTAGGTCTTTCGGAAAACCAATTAAATAGGTTATCCTCATCGATCTCAATTTAGAAGGAACCTGGCCTATTTTCCAAACGTATCCTTCAGAATTAATACCCTTAACAAGCTCCTTTAAATCTTTAGGAGAATACGTTGTTAAGAAGGAGGTAATTGCATCGCACGTAAATACCCAGGGAATAATCGGGATAATATTTACCCAAAGAATCCTTTTAAAAGTCCTTGGCTTGATAAATGGCGTAATGAGAAAAACAAACAGAGGCAGCAAGAAAGCAAAGGCGATTTTATCCAAGCGTTTTTCTGAAAACTCAAAAACCCCGATAGCACTGCGGCTATCCACCGTATCCTGCAATATCTTTCTTGCCGCATCAGGTTCGAAATGATGGAAGGCAGAGAACATGGTGCGCATTCCTTTTAAATAAGCAGGGACGTTCATAGTATCCACTGATTCAGGTATATACTGTATTTTATTACCAAAGCGCTCTTTTGTTTTCTTGAAAGCATGCAGATTAGGGTATTTGTCAGTGAGAGTAACCAAAACAGGTTCTTCCTGCTCTTGCAATTGTGGCAGTATTTGGCTCCAAGGCCCCGAGCTCCCGGAACACAAATCTATGACCTGGATAGTCTTCATATGCCGCATGACTTCTTTAATCAGGGGAATAACGGGTTCATAGATCCGGAATTTCACAACAGTAAATTGTAAAATATCCGTCATAAGGTTGCGAAGCGCACCGGGAAACCAAAGCTTATCTGCTATCTCGCATAAGCGATATCGCCTCATCTTACATACCTTTAAATTAGCGCTAATCCTTTTCCGGAATCCACAGCCTGTACAGCGGCGGAATGACTATTACGCTGGAGAGATATCCCGACAACCCCCCGGTCAACAGTGTGACCCCGCCAGAACACAGTAAAGGGTGGCGGGCAAATAAAAGCGCGCCTGCCCCAATGAGGGTTGTGGCCGCCGCAAAAGTCACTGCCTGATAAGTCCCAGTCTGGAATTTATTCTTGCAATAATAGGCTACAAACATGCCATAGTCACTAACGATACCGACCACTATCATAGAGGCAATAATGCTGAACATGTTTACTGCCAATCCGGCCAATCGGATTACTCCGGCAATCATTATAATACTGGTTACTACCGGCACCAAAGCAATTACCGAGAGGCGGATATCTTTGAGCAAAAAGAATGTTAATATCGCGGTAAAGAATACGGCCAAGAGCGACAAAAAGATAAGCTCTGTTCCAAGCGCATGCGAAACTGTACGGGAGAAATTCTTTCGCGATACTATAAATGCCCCGGGGTACTCATTACTTATCGCAGATAATCGTGTAATATATTTGTCCTCGTCAGGAAAAAAAGACAGAATTTGGTACCCGTCCTCTTTCTTAACCACATAGTGTTCCTTGAGCTGGTCGAAAAAGGTAAATCCCTTAGGTTCCACCTCTAAATCTTGGGCATCCTGCAGGATACCGGATGCAGGATGCAGCTGTTGAAAAAATGGCTGGAAGGCGCCTGCCGAGAAATTATAAACCGAGCCAAATTCTGCAAGCATATTCTGCAATTTACTTTCTAATTCAGCGCTCCAGAATTCCTGCCAACGTAAAAGGTTAGCCTTACGCGTAGTGAGTCCCGGCCAGACCGAGGCAAGGCTGC
>JBFZAQ010000167.1:0-7888 GCA_041308885.1 Candidatus Omnitrophota bacterium
AACAACTCTTATTCTTTTTATAGTCATCGCGCGTCCCTAATCATTCGTCCTTCGCCTCTTTATCTACCCCTCCACAGGGAGCTTATTTATTAAACCTACTGAAAATTAGCGGTAATAGTCTTATTACTATCCATTATTACATACACCGGATTCGATGGAGATGAGATGCTCCCGCTCCAATTAGTAAAGGTATAACCTGTATTAGGAGTAGCGGTCAAGGTAACCTGTGTGCCTTGCACATAGGTGGCTTGATTAGGGCTCTTGGTAACTGTGCCGTTTACCGCATTAATCGTAAGGGTATAGGCTTTAACCGTAAAGTTTGCAGTAATAGTCTTATTGCTGTCCATAGTAATAGTTACAGGATTTGTAGTGCCTGTAAGATTGCCGCTCCATGAGCTGAAGAAATAAACCGGAGTAGAATTAGCAGTCAGGATTACCTGTGTTCCAGGCGCATAGGCTGCTTGAAGAGGGTTAATAGCCACTGAACCGTAACCTGTAGTTAACAGGTTTAAGCTGTAGGTGGTTACGGATTGTTCTACGGGGAACTCGGTAATCAAGCCCACTGCTTTTTGTGCAATGAGTGAGGCATCATAGGCTGAGATAGTAACATCGCCTGTTACATCTGCTTTGCTGGCTTGCTCTGAATTCAAAGTTATAAGTCCTACTGCATGCTGAGCAACTAATGAGGCATCAAAAGCTGAGATAGTCCCGTCTCCTGACATATCCCCTGGCATAAGGTTAGGCGCTGGCCAAAATACTCCCTGGCTGGCATTGTAGTAAGTGCCGCTGGCTGTATCTTCTTTCTTTACTGCGCGTACCATATAAATAGGGTTGTCTGCCAAGGAATTATTATCTGTATAGGCAGTAGCAGTAATAAGTGAGCTGTTTAAACGGGTGAACTTTCCTTGCATGCTGTCTGCTCGATAAACATTGTATCCTAGAACTGTATCGCTTGAAGCATTCCAACTTAAGCTAACAGTTAAGCCGCTCTTTGAACCGTCAAGGCTGCTTACCGGAGCTACTACATGCATACGCAGAGTGGGATCGCCCATTAAGGCAACATGGACATAGCCTGCGGAAGAATTACGATAGTCGGAATACAGCCCCCCGGAACCCAGGTTATTTTGGGTCAGCCGCGCGCCATAACCAATAGTCTCTCCCAATGCCATATGATGAAAGGCCCAATCCGGTCTGCCCGACCAAACACAGGTAAGGCCATAGGTGGGGGTGGCAAGCGGAGAACGCAAGAAGTTATTAGTTGAATCCCAGTCTCCGAAGTAGCTTCCGAAGAGCATCGTAAATACAGTCTTCACATCATTGGTAACTAAATCCGTAGTATTGCCTATGCCGCTTGCGCTGGTATAGCTTCCCCCTCCGCAGCCATATGCCCAGAGGTAAGAGGTATCCTTGAGCATTGGTATCCACTGGCCGCTGGCAGCGGTACTGATGTTCGCCGGTCCAAAGAAAGAGCTGAAATTCCGCCATCCGCCTGCAGCAAATGCTTCACCGGAAAATACCCCGAAATTATCTCCGATCAATCCGCGTTTTTCCGGATTAATCAGCTTGTGCCGGAAGGCATGATCCTTATTAAGGTATCTGCGCAATAAATCCAATTCGGTCGGGCTGCCCGGCAATGACGTCATGCTGAAAAGATCTACCCTGCCGATTTCCAGTTTTACCGGTGTGTAGAGTACGTTTTGGTCAAATTTACCATCACCCGGAATGTTTTCGTTACGCACAGCAGACGCTTGGATATCATTCACGCTGGTATCTGTCCAGGCCCCAACCATATCAACATAATAGGCATCCGCGGGCCATGCGCCGGCATGGTCAGGGTAATGACCATCGGGAGCAAGATCTCCTGAATACGGCACAGGCACGCGGCCAAAAAGGAATACAGATTTAATATTATCCGGGTCAGCGTTGTAATCTGCCTTAATTATATTCTTTATATTCGCTACGCTGTCTACTCTGGATACGTCATGCCTGACAACCTGCCAGCCGTCTCCCACCAAGTCCTGTTCTAAGATATTAAGTTCATTTACTAAGGCTTGAGCCTTAGTAATATCTACCAATAAAATCACTTTGCCCCTGCTTTCGCTAAGCGGGGCATCAATACCAACAAAAATGTAGCCGTATCCAGCATGATCAACGGCTAACCTATGTACCTTATATTCATAGGCATTCCCCATGGCTACATTAGTATCATCATAGGCAAGGGTAGAGCCAGACAACGTTGCGAGAGGATACCAGGCAGTCTCACTTTTTAACTTACGGTACACCGTATAGCTAGTCGGAACTCCGGAAGTATCCTGTACCCAGCTTAAAGTAATCTTAGGGGGTGTAGTTTGTATTGCTGCGCTGATTTGAACTGCGTAGTCTTTGGTGGATGCGGCGAAAAGATCGCCTGAATATCCGATTGCCGCAATTACTAAAATCACAATCAATATTCTTTTCATCTAACTCTCCACAGGAAACGTCGTAATCAAGCCCACCGAATACTGGGCGATGAGCGCTGCATCATAGGCGGATATGTTACTATCACCGCTGACATCGCCCCTAATTTGTTGCTCTGTGGAAAAACTATTTAACCCCGCGCTGTTCTGGGCGGTTAATGCAGCATCATAAGCCGAAATTGAAGCGTCGTTGCTAACATCTCCGTACATTAGCGCCACTTGATTGACGGTTATGCCGACAGTTTCGGATACTGTATCCACGCCATCGTTAACCGTGAAGACCACGGCATAAGTGCCGGCCTGGCTATAGGCAGGAGTCCAGCAAAAGCTCTTAGTTACAACGTCAAAGGCCGCTCCGCTAGGCAAGTTCGCTGCTGCGAAAGTTAAGACATCGGCATCCGCATCCGCGGCTACAACTTGAAAGCCGAGTATTGCCCCTTCATCTATAACCTTGTCGCCGATGGCGTTAAGTATCGGACTTGTGTTGGCAATGCTAACTTGAGCTTCTGCGCTAGGGCCGCTCTCATTTCCATCAGACGGAGTTACTACGCATTTCCACACTTGCCCTTTAGCTGTATTGATTGCGCCGACGACATTGTTGGTAAGAGCGCTTTGGACTACCGCATCCTTATACCAGGAGTAAGAGTAGGTAATTGGATCACCGTCAGCATCAAGTGATCCACTGGCCAGACAGATTAAATCATCAGCTGTCTTCGGGGACACCGGATTAATGCTCACGGTAGGCCTAGTAGGCGGTGTATTGATAACCGCCGGCCCGGTGATATACAATGTTATACCGCTAGCGTTATTATCGGGAATTGCCGACGGAAGCCCGACAGCAGAATAAATAATGTTATTCTGAATTATCTCAAATTGCTTGAGGGAACCCGTGCTGCCCGAAGCGCTATCGTAAACCTTCAAATACCACTTGTTGGCAGGACCGGGAGGAAGGTAGGCAGCCGCATCCGTCAGGTCAAAAGAATATTCCCATTCGGTAATGGTGCGGATCTGATTCCTATATGGGCTAGTTTTCCAAGTTGGGCTTGCCGGATTACCGACACCCACCTCAACAAAAAGCTGCGAATATGCCGGGTGCTCAATCTTAAAACGAGCTGTTGCACCAACGCTATAATTATTCCTGTCCGCCATGGAATACCGTGAATAAGTAAACGACTGCATTGCCGAATAAGAAAACCAAATATAGCCGTCTGTGCTCCAGGTTGAACCCCAAGAGTTAGCGATTTTAAATGCGCCGTATTGCGTATATCCGCCGGCATCGGTATAGGCGCGGTTATCATCGTATCCAATAACGGTTAAGCCGTGGCCGCCGAGATAAGTCGTTCCGTTCGGCGGGCCGTTATGCACATCGTTGCCGCCAGAGGCGCTCAGCCAATCACTGTAAACATTAACCCCTATACCCACAACTTCTCCCGCCGCCAGCTTATTCCGGATATCTTCAATAACCTTCAAATAATCAATATCTGTTTGCGCACTTAATCGCTGAGGCATACCTTCTTCAAATTGATTAATTGTTGGCAGCGAATAGAGGGTTGCCGATGTATGCGGCATTGCCTCTAACGAAGCGCATCCCTGCTGCTTCAAAATGGTATAGGCATCGCCGAAATACATACCGCTGGAGAAACCGGCTTGTCCAAAAATAAACGTGGGGCTGCACTGATGATTCTTGGCAGTCAAATCCCAGCCCTTTTCCCGGCCTTCCTTAAATGTTTTTTGATAATATCCTACTGACCAGGCAACACAAGAATTGCCGATCTGACTGCCGATCGGCGGCAGATATGCGCTCAAATCTACGCTGGAACTTTTCTTTTCAATAATATAAATGGTGGCTGTCTTCGTACCCGTGGTCTTTCCATCTGTGGCCTGAAAAGTCAGAGTATAGGATTTCCCGACCTCGCCTAATGCGGGAGTCCAGGTAAGCTTGCGGTTCACGCTGTCGATGACAGCCCCAGGAGGAAGCCCCGAAACGGGATCGACATAGGTTACCGCGTCACCGTCAACATCGGCAGCCTTAACGCTGATCTGCAATTGCGTATTAGGAAAAGCAAAATGCGTATTCAAGCTATAAACAAAAGCGGGGGTTGTATCGACATTGGCCACAGCAATAGTGATATCTTCATAATCAATAAAGGCGCCATCGGTAACTGAAAAACGCACTCCGGCATAAGTACCGGACTGGGAATAGTTGGGTGTCCAAGAAAACTGCTTTGTTGCAGCATTAAAAGCTGCTCCGCTAGGAAGGTTGCCGGCCGAATAAGTCAAGGTATCGCCGTCCGCGTCAGTTGCCGATAAAGTCAGGCTAAGTTGAGCGCCCTCGTTAACGCTTTTATTACCCACAGCCGCTAATTCCGGGGCCACCGCGGCCTGAAGCGCAGGCGTTGATATAATAAAACATAAGAATAGAGCGCCTGCTGCCGCTAGCGTCATCATACCGTTATTACGCATGATATTCTCCTGTAAAAACTAATCACATCCGGGGCTGCCCGGATCTGGTATTCCAGGCTTAGTAAGCAAGCCCAGGGGATACGCAAAAGCACCATCTTGACCAAGATAGAAGTTATCTGACCATGTTCTGCCGTCGCTGTCTGAAACATGCAGCTTAACCGCCGGCGGTACTGACCCGTCAGCTTCTTTAGACAGCTCAACCATAAACCTGGCAGCTACCGAGCTTCCGGACGCCATAGAAGGTATCACTTTTGGTGCAATATCCAGCACTTGCACGGCTGGATCCTCGCTGATAAGCGCAACGCTCAGCCCGCTGGCTGTGCTTTGCCCCTGATTAGTCAGGCGTATTAGGACGGCTACTCTTTCGCCGGGATTAGCCGCCTTATTGTTGTTCCCTGCCGTATCAACCGAGGCCCCGTCATCAATTTCCAAACCGGTCACCTTAATTCGGGCGCAACTCCTGACCTCAATGGTAACCGGGATAATCACTGCCTCATCTTGACTTTTACCAAGGCCGATAAGCTCAGCATAATACCGGCCGACTTGAAGATCTTTGGCTTCGATGGTTACCGAAATCGTTTCCGGACTTTGCGGATTTATAATTTGGCAATAGGGAAACGGCTTTAACCATGGCGCCCCCGTAAAGAGAGCGGCTTTTTTCAAATCTTCCAGATCTCTCGGCTCAGCGACAATCGCAATCTTATAAGCAACATAACCATTGAGGTCCACCTCGTTATTATTCGCAGCATTCCGAGCCTCAGTTTTGTAGACATTGACGTAAGCCGGGACATCGCTATCGTTCGTCAGCATTATTTCGGCTGTGCCCCGGCCTCCTTCTTCTACTGATAGATGCAACTCAGCGGGCTGCGCTCGCAGCTGTGCTGATTGCCTATCTGCCGCACCCGATAAACGCCCGCCTATTTCTTGCGGCGCCTGCACGGACGGGTCACTCGCAAAGGAGAGCTTCTCGGCCACAGCGTCAACTGCTTGACTGTCTTGACTACTTATTTGCTTCTGCGGCAGCGGTCCTTCAGACTCAATCCGGTAATCCGTTTGCGGCAAATGTCGGGCTATAGAACCAAGGTCAAGCTTCGGCTGGTTACGGTGCCGTATTGCGGCCACAAATACAATAGCCATAATCATTATCAAGGATATCGTTACGACGTATAAAATAAGATGTAAGCGTTTCATAAGCGTAACCTCTAGTCTAATTAATCGTATAATCCGTCCATACAAACCCGACCATATCGCGGACTTCCGTTTCAAGCCCGTCGTCAGCTGCGGGTTGTGTCAATTTTATGTTTTCTATCCGCAGCAGGTTTGTCTCTCGGTCAATCCGCAGTGTTACCATTGACTGGTCATCACGGATAAGCGTAACCGTCTGAGCGAGCTTATCTTCTTGGACGCTATATCGGTGCACTATTTCCCCCTGCATATTCATAATCTCTAAAGTATCCAACTCGCCGTCTTCATTACGTTGCGCGATAAAATTCATTGGCGCAGAAATTGACGCGGCCCTGTCAGAAATGCGGTCCTGGCCCGCGTAACCAAGATCATCCCCATTCTTGCGGCCTTCGTCATATTGATTAGGCTCTGGAGATTGATCCCGCTCAATATCCAAGACCGAATCACCGCGTTGCTGCTTTTCTCTGGCCCGCTCAGTTGGACGCATATCTTGTTTCAGATTGACACTCTTCGCTAATGCTTCTTTAATGATCTCCTTGGCCGCGGGCTTAGCCGGGGTAATTGTTGGCGCTGCCTCCGCGATGATCCAGGTGATTGACTTCTTCTTAGCTCCACTTGTATCACTCGCTGGCTCCGTGACCGCTACTACCGGTTGATTATAAACATCGCTATCTTTATTCTGCGGGTCATCTTTGACCTCGACTTTGTCATTATTCTTCTCCTCGTCTTTTCTCGGGACAGAGGCATCTTCGACGATAATCGAAAATTCTTCGTCAGCGCTATATTCGCCGTCACTGACAGATACCGATATCATGTATTTTCCCGATTGGGTATAAGCAGGCGCCCATTGAAATTCATAGTTAATAAATGAACTTCCATCCGGGGCGTTACTTAGCTTAGTAATCAACTTATTCTCTTTATCAGGATCGGCAACCAAGATCTTAAATGACAACTCTTCTCCTTCGGATATTTTGTAATTCTTTATCTTGCTGATCTTGGGCGGCCGGTTCACGTTCTTGACTATAATGTCAAGCGTGAATACGTCGCTACCCTCCTTACCGGTAGCTTTCCACAGCACCTGGTATGTTGAATCCCCGTGATTATATGAAGGTGTTGCGTTCAGGGATCCTTTAGCTACATCAACACTCACAAAATCCGGGTTGCTTTGTACCTCATAGGTCAACACTTCGCCACTAATATTGCTTTCTGCCGTAGGTAAAATATAGGCAATAGTCTCATTCTCATTAACCGTAATCTTGGCCATCTTATCTTTAAACTCGGGCAGGCGGGCCGAATTCTTTACTGTTACCGATAAGGTAAACGTTGCCGTGCCCTCGGAGTCTTTAGCCGTCCAAAGAACAGTGTAATTGCCCGCGGCGTCATACGGCGGCGTACCGCGCACCTTCTTACCTTCAAGAATCATCCACGCGGGATTACCGGAAAGCGCGTAGATCAGGCCTGTACCTATACTTTCCGCCTCCGGAAGACGATAATTAAACGCCTTATTTTCCTGAAGCTCCAGCGTTTGCGAAGCCATCGCAAAGTGCGGAGCGACCACAACATTCATAACCGTGATAGCCACATCATTTACATCGGCCAATGAACCATCGCTCACGTTAAAACGCACTTTATACTCGCCGGCTTGTTCATAAGCCGGGGTCCAGCTAAACTTCTTGGTTGCCGGATCAAAGGCTGCTGCGCTGGGTAAACCGGTAGCCGAATAGGTTAAGGTATCCCCGTCCGGATCAGTAGCGGATACGGTGAATTCTAAGAGCTTTCCTTCA
>JBFZAQ010000168.1:0-3313 GCA_041308885.1 Candidatus Omnitrophota bacterium
CGGTGAGTTGGCGGACATGATTATTAAGCTCGGCGGTGTACCCGTGGCTAACCCCATGGAATTAGAGAAGAACGCCAATGCCCCTTATGCGCTGCCGCCTAAGAATACCGCGGATATCAACCGAATGATTCGGATAGTTACCGAGGCTGAGGCAGCGGCGATTGAGGTATACCATAAGATTGCCAAGAAGACATTTGGCAAGGACCATGTCATTTACCAGCTGGTGACGCATATTCTAGCCGAGGAGTCCGACCACGAAGAGATGTTTGAGAGCCTGCTGGAACGTTAGTTGAATAGAAAATGCGAGGAGGTGCTTTAAGATGAAAGTTACCGTAGATGCTTCGACTTGCGTAGGCTGCGGTTTATGCGAGCAGCTTTGTCCGGAAGTATTTCAGGTGCAGGGTGATGGAGTTGCCCATGTAAAAGCGCAATCCTGCGATCAGCATGACCTTAACGATATCGCTCAGCAGTGTCCGGTTAACGCCATCAAAGTCAGCTAACGCGCGAATCCTTTTTTGCGCAGGCCATCGTAAAATTTGTTGAACGACTCCTGTTTCCGCGAGGAGAGTAATTTCTCGCCGAATTCCTTCTTTTCCGCCGCAAATTTATTTTCGTCAACCGGGATGCGCTCTTTCGGCCGGATAATATAGTATCCGGATTCGGTTTTGATGATCTGGCTGGTTTGATTGTCTTTAAGTTGACGAGCGATGAGAAAGAAATTATCGGAAGCGCCCACCCCTTCGATATACCCCCCAAACTTGAAACTTGCGGTGACTCCGGACTTAAGGCCGGTTTTTTTTGCCAGGGTTTCAAGATCAACCGGTGATCCGCCGGTTGAGATCTCTTTTTGAGCCGCTTCGATTTTTTCGATTGCCAATGCCCGGGCTTTTTCTTTTTGATACGCCTCTTTAACTTTATCTTTCGCCGCGGTAAAATCCGCGATCGCCGGTTCCCGGCGTTCCTTTAAACGGATAATGTAGTCATTTTGGTCAATCCGTACCGCCGGCAGAATTTGGCCTGCCTTGAGCTTAGGTAATGAGGAGGATACTTGGGTTGACCAGCCAATCCCCGGGATTGGGTCAGTTTCGGCGAATAATCCGGTTTCTTTAAGATCAAGTTTTGCTTCAGCCGCAACCGCTGCGAAATTAGACTCGTTTTTCAGGAAAATATCTTGATACTTATTAAGTTGCGCATCGCGCGCTGCTTGATCTTTGCCTTCAGCCGGCAGCGTTACGTATTCGAGGTTGAAGGAGAGGGGCTGTTTAAACAACAACGAATTTTTCTCAAAATATTCTTTTAATTCATCTTCGGTGGGGTTAATTTCTTGGGCGAAATCCTGGAAGGTCGCCGCCAGGTAAGAAACACTGATTTGTTCATTGTTCTTTTCGTACTCTTCTTTAATCTCGGCATCGGAAACCGTAATTGAAGCGGTTAAGGAATCATATAGCTTAGAGATAATCAGGTTCTGGCGGATTTGCTCTTCGAATGCCCGCGCCTGCGTACGAAAGATCCAGCGCAGGGCCTGTTCATAGGTGCGTTGGTCAAAGGCGCCTTTGCTTTGTAGAAAGGGGAGCTTTTGAATAAATTCGATTGTCTCCTTATCGGATACCCGGATGCGGCTTTTTTTGGCTTGCGCTAAAAGCAGCAGTCTATCCCAGGCCTGCGTTTCGATATCCAGATATTTTTGCATCTCGTTGAAGGAGTCGCCAAACTGCATGATCATCTGCGTGCGTACTCCGTCCACGGCCTCCCGAAGCTCGATGAAAGATACATTGCGCCCGAAAATTTTGCCGGCTACCGTCGGCCCGGAGTCTTCGGGCGACCGTAAGCTGCCCGACCCCCACCAAATAAATGCCGGTACGACAATAATGGCCAGGCCGATCCAGATCTTCTTCGCGATCTTTTTATCGCGTAATTGCTTTAACATGAGTGATCCTCCGCCTTTTTAGTTTAGGTTAATCAGATGTAGGTATTATATCCAAAAGAAAGGTAAAAGCAATGAAATAGATGACACCATAGGACGCCAGGACGGAAGTTTAGTGAGCCCGTTAAATGCGCATATCAGAGTATCAGGGTATCAGTAGGCAGGATACCAGCAGATCAGCTTATCAGGGTCAATTTAACCTGATATTCTGATTCATGCTTTTCCTAAGCGTGTGTCCTTGTGTCTCCTTGTTTTCCTTGTGTCCTGGTGTTCTACTTGTATTCTGCGAATAACACCAGAAAGAAAGGGGGCTTGACAATCGATTAATTACGCGGTATCCTTTGTATGAAAGGTAATACTTGTAATACATGTTATTCATGGTCACAGTTGGAGAAACATTATTGAAAGGAAGAAGCGATGGAAAATTTCCCAAAGTTTTACGGTAAAGTTCCCGTAGGGACTAAAGGGCAGATTGTTATTCCGGCAGAAGCAAGGAAAGCGATGAATATTAATCCTGGAGATAATGTGATCATTATCTCTGGTCCGCCTCATCACGACAAGACGATTACCATTATTCCCGAAGTTGAGTTCAATAAATTCTTGAAATTTTTCGAAGAACGCGTAATTGATCTAAAAAAAGCGGTCTCTAAGTAAATTAGAAAAACGCTTTGGAGCCTAAAGACATGCTCAGATATCTTAAGACTTGTTCTATAATTTTAGCTTTTTTATTCAATTCTTATGGTGTGGTGTTCGCCGAAGAAACCCTTTCTTGGTACGATTGCATTAAGGAAGCGACGAAAAACAATCCTGACCTCATCTCAGCGCAAGAGGGGATAAAAGAGTCTCAGGCGAGCAAGAAAATCACTGCAAGCGGGTTATGGCCGCAGATAGACAGCAGTGCGGGTGTTACAAGGACAGGTACTGAGACTACTAGCGAAACGACAGGCATAACGACAAAAAAGACATCCAATTCATATTCGTATGGAATCTCCGGATCACAGCTCATATTTGACGGTTTTAAGACCATAAATGAAGTAAATACAGCGGCTGAAAATGTAAAGGCCGCGCAGGAAGGATATCGATTTACATCGTCGGAAGTAAGGTTGAATCTGCGAACGGCATTTATTAATCTATTAAAAGCGCAAGAATTGGTTAAAGTCGCGGAAGAAATTCTAAAAATCAGGAAAGATGATTTGGAGTTAATAACATTACGTTATCAATCCGGATTAGAGCACGAAGGGGCATTGTTGACCGCAGAGTCAGATGTAGCACAGGCAAGTTTTGAGTTTGCACAGGCAAAAAGAGATGTTGAATTAGCGCAAAGACAATTGACCAAAGAAATGGGGCGGGAGGAATTCATTCCCATGTTCGTTAAGGGAGAGTTTGTCG
>JBFZAQ010000169.1:0-4289 GCA_041308885.1 Candidatus Omnitrophota bacterium
CATCCGCCAGCTGTAAAAATATTCGCCGCTTTTGGCGGATGAAAGAATACGAGGGGAACGAAGAGATGGGGTTGGTACCGCAATTCTACTGCCCGGCCCGCCTGACCCCGGAATTGACCGCGCGGGTGCAAGATGTGGTTCTGCGGACCCACCGCGCTATCGGCTGCACGGATATATCGCGTACGGATATCCGCTTAAGCAGCGACGGCATTCCGTACGTGCTGGAAATCAATCCTTTACCGGGCTTAAACCCCCGGGATTCGAATTTCCCGATCATGGCCTACGCGGCAGGAATGCGCTATGAGGATCTTATTGAGGCGATAGTATCCAGCGCCTGCAAAAGAAGAAAGGAGCACCGTGAGTAATTCTCACATCAGTGTCGCTGAACAGCAGAAAACAACTAATGAGGTCATCATTCAGCCGCGTCCTTCCCGGCGATCGCTCGATTATCAGCAGTTAAGCCTTTTTAAAGACGTAAATCCTCTGGACTGGGAAGATTGGCATTGGCAGATCAAGCACCGTATTCGCACCAGGGAAGAGCTGGCTCAGATTATCAAGTTGACCGAAGATGAAGAAACGGCTATCAAGAAGGCCCAGGGGAAGTTATCTATTGCCATTACCCCGTATTGGGCGATACTGATGGATCCGGAGGACCCGGCTTGCCCGTTACGCCGTCAGGCGGTCCCGGTGAGCGCGGAATCGGATGTCTCTCCGCACGAAATGACTGATCCGTGCGCCGAGGACCGGGATTCTCCCGCGGCCCACCTGGTACACCGTTATCCGGACCGAGTTTTGCTTTTGGCTACCGAACATTGCGCGATGTATTGCCGGCATTGTACGCGCCGTCGGCTGGTCGGAGACCGTCATCAGGAAGATTCGCACAGCGACTCAAAATTCGACGCGGCCATCGATTATATCAAGTCTAATAGAAAAATTCGCGATGTGCTGATTTCAGGCGGAGACCCTTTAACCCTCGAGGACGAACAGCTAGAGAGCTTGATTCAGAAGATTCGGGCTATTTCTCACGTGGAGTTGCTGCGGATCGGTACCCGCGTCCCCGTAACCTTGCCGCAGCGGATTACCGAAGGCCTAGCTAAGATGCTGAAGAAATACTCGCCGATTTGGATGAGTATCCATTTTAACCATCCCAAAGAGATAACGAAACGGTGCAAGATCGCCTGCGATATGCTTGCTGATTACGGTATCCCGTTGGGAAGTCAGACGGTTCTGCTTAAAGGTATTAATGACCGGCCGTATATTATGCGTAAGCTTATGCACGAGCTTTTGCAGATTCGCGTGCGGCCGTATTATATTTATCAGTGCGATCCGGTTAAAGGCACGCAACATTTTCGCACTTCGGTGGCTACGGGGATCAATATTATGGAAAAGCTGCGCGGGCACACCTCCGGTTATGCGGTGCCGACCTATGTTATCGACGGACCGGGTGGCGGGGGTAAAATACCGGTGAGCCCTAATTACATGCTTTCGCAAGCCAAAGGCAAATACGTTTTGCGAAATTATAAGGGCAAGATTTATACGTATTTAGAGTAAGCTTCGCAAAAGTACGTTTAGTGAAATATTGGTTTTGTATCTGCCGGCATAAATACGCAGATCAGAATATCAGGGTATCAGGGTGTGGGATATCAGTGGATCAGATTATCAGGCGCTATGTATCTTATGTTCTGGTATTTTGATAACCCGCCTCCTGATAATCTGATTACCTGATAACCGCTTTAAACGTGGATTAAAAAATACAAATATCAAGTTTTTGTGCGCTTTTCTCTCTTGACCCATTATTCCTCCCGGTATATAATAACTTTCCCAGCCGCCACAATCCTTAAACCAGGAGCACATGCCCTATGGACGCCAAACACAAAAGGAATTTCCTTCTTTTAGGCCATGCCCAAGCCGGTAAGACGCTGTTAGCCGAAGCCCTCCTTTTTTCCTGTAAAGCCACTGCCCGCAAAGGCTCAGTTATGGACGGGACTACCGTCAGCGACTATGGTTTTGACGAGATCGAACGCAAAAGCTCGATAAATGCCAGTAGTTTGTTCTTGGATTACAAGGAATTCCGGATTCAAATGATCGATGCCCCGGGGTACGCGGATTTCTTCGGGGAAGTAGTTTGCGGTTTACGCGCGGTGGACGCGGCTGTGATCGTGGTGGATGTAACCGCGGGGGTGGAGGTGGGTACGGAGCGGGCCTGGAGCTGCGTGGAAGAGAATAATCTGCCCTGCCTGTTTTTTATCAACAAGACCGATAAGGAAGGTGCGGACATCAGCCGGGCGTTGGCCGATATCCAGCAACGGCTCTCGAAGAAGGCGCTGGTGATTGACCGGTTGGATGCGCCGGAATTAATCGAGGCGATTGCCGAAAGCGACGATCAGCTGCTGGAAAAATACCTGGAGGGCGCCGTCCTTTCGGAACCGGAGATTTCCGGAGGCCTGCGCCAGGCGGTTCTGAAACGCAAAGTCTTTCCGGTTTTTACCGGTTCGGCCTTAACCGATAAAGGGTTGACTGCCTTGCTCGACGGCATTGTCGCGTATCTGCCCAGCCCCTTAGAGCGTAATCCGGTCTTTGCCTCGCTGGCGCAAAAGCCCGAAGAAAAGAAAGAGATCCCCAGTAAAGAAGACGGGCCGTTTGTGGGTTTTGTTTTTAAGTCAATTTCTGATCCCTATGTGGGACAGCTGTCGGTGATTCGGGTTTTCTCGGGCAAATTGGCAGCTAATACCGGATTTTTTAATGTTAATAAGAAGGCCCATGAGCGCATCGGGCATATATATTTGCTGGAGGGTAAAGAGCAGCGCGTGGTCGATGCGGCCGCTTGCGGCGATATTATTGCGATTGCCAAATTGAAAGAGACAGCGACTTCGGATACGCTGACTGATGAAAAGGAGCAGGTTGTTTTTGACCCGGTAGTTTTTCCGGAGCCGGGGATTTCCGAGGCAGTCAAGCCGAAATCCCGCCATGACGAAGAGAAGATTTCCGGGGCCTTGGCTAAGCTTGCCGATGAGGATCAGACTTTTAAGTTTACGCATGACCCCCAGACTAAGGAGTTGATTATCTCGGGCTTGGGAGATTTGCATCTGGCGGTTATGGTGGGGAGGATGAAGAAACGTTTCAATCTGGAAGTTGAGTTGGGCGTACCCAAAGTATCTTATAAAGAAACGATCACTAAGTCGGTTAAGGTCCAGGGTAAATTTAAACGCCAATCCGGCGGCCGCGGGCAATATGGGGATGTCTGGATCGAAGTACAGCCGCGGCGGCACGGAGAAGGCTTTGAATTCTTGGATAAAGTTGTCGGCGGAGCGATCCCGCGCAATTTTATCCCCTCGGTGGAAAAGGGGATTATTCATACCATGGCCGAGGGCGCAGTCGCCGGGTATCCGATCGTGGACTTACGGGTTATTCTTTACGACGGCTCGTACCACGATGTGGATTCCTCGGATATGGCTTTTCAGCGGGCCGGATCAATGGCTTTGCGTAAAGCCGTCATGGAGGCGGGCCCGGTTTTGCTGGAGCCGATTATGAGCGTGGAAGTAACTATCCCGGAAGAATTTCTCGGGGCTGTCTCCGGAGACCTTAATTCCCGGCGCGGCCGGATCATGGGTATGGATGTGCGGGGCAAATCACAGATAGTTAAAGCTAATGTTGCGCTTTCCGAGATATTTACCTACGCCAATGACTTGCGTTCTCTGACCGGCGGCCGAGGTATGTACACTATGCGCTTTTCGCACTACGAAGAAGTGCCCCATAAGATTTCTGCGGGCATTATCAGCCATTATCAATCGACCAAGAAACACGACGACGAGGAGTAATTCCAACCATTATGAAAGCTAGCCTGATTTCTCTGTCTCAATTGTTACCCGGTAAACACAATGTTAAAGATGAGCGGCTGGATACCATCGATAAACTGGTCAAGGCCAAGAAGAAGACCTATATCCAAATTGAGTTAGTGGATTCTACGGTCCAAGACGTGGATGCAATTTTGGTTTCGGCCGATGCCAAGATGGATTTAATCCTCAAGGATTTGGAGTTTATCGAAACCCGCCTTTCCCGCTCGGCGGACGAAAAAGAAAAAGCCGTATTGCATAAGCTTAAAGCAGCGTTGGAGAAAGAGCAGTGTGTGAATGCGGTTGTTTTGTCGGAAGAAGAAGCCAAGGTTCTATGCGGTTATTCGTTGTTGACCAGCAGGCCGGTGGTCGCCGTTACCGAGGCTGAGTTGAGCAATCCTAATGCCGTGTTGGCTGAATTGGTGCGGCAGGCCGGCTTCACCAGTTTTTTTACCG
>JBFZAQ010000170.1:0-4039 GCA_041308885.1 Candidatus Omnitrophota bacterium
CGATCTCAGCAGTAACTTTCTTCTCCAGAGAGCTTGTATCATTTACACCCCAGTCAGACACTTCCGTGGAATTAACTGGCGTGATCTGAAATACTCCCATCCGCGCTGAACGCATGAAGCCAATCTTATTGCCGGTAGCCTTAACCATGCTTTCCGCGCGCTGCTTGGCGTTTTCGCTGGCCTTGGCAAGCATTTCTACCTTGAGCTCATCCAATTTAGTATAGGTGTACTCTGGAGCCCCGGAAACAAATTCAATTCCCTGATTAATCAACTCAGTAGACTCCCTAGAAACCTGTGTGATTTTATCAACTTCGCCTGATCTAATTTCAACATTCTGATTCAATAGATACCCTTGAATATCATTTGTATCGTTACCCTTCTCGTTCTTCTTATACACTGTCGTCGTTGAAATCTGAGAAATTATTATCTCCTGCTCAACGACCCCTTTTGATACAAGATATGCTTTTACCTTAACCAAGTCATCCTGCAATTTTTTGTAGGCTGTGGCTAAATCCGCCTCTCTTCTAGAGAATGACCCAGACCATATAATGTAATCGCTCTTAATGTTCTTCTGTGCCGATCCAGTCACAGTGATCTGCTCACGCGTAAACTTCATCACCTTCAAGAAACCTTGTGACAATATAACGCTTGAGACTATAGTTGCTGCTGAAATACAAATGCCCAGAATTATTATCTGGGAATTCCTTAACATTCTTCCGCCTTCCATGGTACGCCTCCCGATATACTGATGATTTTAGTTAATCTAATTTATTGTTGTTTGCGAGATCTGCTGCTAATCTTTCCTCCTTTCCCTCATTTTCTTCACAAACAATCGTTAGCGGAAAACAAAAAACCTCCGCCGAGCGCAATACGCCCAACGAAGGTTTTACTTTTTTAACGTCCGGGATTTACCCCTTCACAACTCGGGACGATCATAATTTTCTAATAGATTAATTTACCATAACTGCTTGGTTTGTCAATGCATTTTGGTACGACGCGGCAGAAAGACTCTCTGTATACAGGAATTGGGTAGACAGGATGCTACTACCCTGGGATGACCTTACTTCTTTCCAAAGCTAATCACCCCGAGAAAAGCAGTTGCTTTCTGGCCGTAAAATTTCCCGGCGTTGAAAAGAAGACAATTTCTTTCAACATGCTTACTTTTCTTTGTAACAGCATCTACTACGCTATTCCAGTGCTGGTAAATATCGCTAAACCTATTCTTCGCTTGGGCAGCATTCTTATTGATTTGTTTTATGTAGGACTTATGCACAAAATCCAAATATGGCGGTTCAATGGCTTTATCAAGCAGAAGAGTTAAAAATACGATGTGACACCGCGCCTTTTTTCTTGCCAACCTCTTATAATCTTTGGCAATATCAATATAGTGGGGATCGGCGCCAAGCTTAAATTCGAAAAGAACAGCATCCTTCTTAGGTTTTCGCTGATCTAAAACCGCCAGATTTATCCTCCCTTTATCTCCGTACTCCCGATAAATTAACAATCCCTTCTTACCGAATTTATCATACAGCCGAAGCGCGACCTTATCTCTAATATAATGCTCGCTTTTGGAAGTCAGTAATAAATAGGCTAAATTTTTCTTCTCTATATTCTCGGCAAGCGAATCTTCGACAAGCGCGATTACCTCTTTTGCGTGGGTTAACATACTAGCTCCCTCCTTGGGCATATTTTTCATAATATTCCCGTCTATATTCGTAGACTTCTATCAAGCGCAGTCCGCAATCACACTGGTAAATCTTATGGACCTCCTTCCTCCTATCAAGCATATCGACAGGCTTAAAATTATGGCTGCAAGTCCTTGTATTTCTCTTTTTCTTCATGCGAATAGCCTCCAGGTGACATATATCCATAACTATTGCGGAATAGCAAGGTATTGATGAAAAAAAGGCGGGCTGGCCGCAGATTCGCAACCAGCCCGGATTTGGAAGGATTTACTTGAGTTTTGCGAGGCTACCGCCAAACATACCATCATTCCCACGCATCATCCGGTGCAGCAGATCACCGATATGATCATTACTGGCATAGACAGGCTGAAGCTGTTTTTTAACGAGGCTCAAGAACTTCGGTGGGATTGTAGAAGCGGCAACCTCGGCTGCAAACCTGGCGGCCATTTCAAGCGCGTCGATCCCATCGTCATGCTTGCCGCTCGGCCACACGCTCCACTGATCCAAAAGCATCCTATGCATTTTGGAATACTGCAAATAGCCGTTTTTGGTCATAGGCAACACCGCCTGGCCGCGGCCGATCTTATCTTTCATGTTAGTTATCGGCACGAATTCCGTTCTTATCCCCATTTCCATCGCCGTACCTTTAAGTTCTCTGACGATGAGATCCTGAAACCCGTTGGCTTCGATTGCGAATTTGCTAAACTGATACCTCTGGCAATATGCCAGGATACTAGGTATGAGTAAATCAATCGAAGGACGGGCAATGTCGGCCTCGATTATATAGCGGAACTTACCTTGGCAGGCAAGAATCACTATAGCCGAATAATCGCCTTTAAGAGCATGCTTTCCTGTGCTTGGGTCGCATGCAGCCACAAAGAACACATTCTGGCCCAAATGCTCAAGAAGCGCCTCGGTATTGGCGAACCGATCCGTCCAATAATGGAAATCCTCCACGTTAACTGATAGAGCCGACATATCCACGGGCTCATTCTGCCGTTCACTGGCGAAGCTTATCGGATCCTCGTTTTTTTCATGCATCAGATCAAATATACTCCAGCGTTGCGGCCAAAGAAGCACTGCGCCCTCATCCATGGCAGCCTTATTGTCGAGGTAATGCTTTTTAGCTACGGCAAGGCCGTTTTCCCCCTGGTAGGTATCTTTGTTGTTGGCGATATGGAAGTTTTGCTCCCAAAGCTGCGCGTTAGCCGGATACTGCTCAAGTGCCCGCAGCTTAATCTTCGTCCAGCTTGAGCAACCCTCCTTGTTGATTATCTCGCCTAAGAGCGACAGAGAGTTAAAAATGTTACCGATAAACAGGTAATTTGCGTCCTGGCAGCCAGCCTTAAGTAGCGTTTGGTTCAACCATGCCCGCATCTTCTCCTTGGATTCATAGGTCAAGGTATTTTCTCCGGGCTCAAGGTCATCCAGGATTACCAGCGATGGACGCGTGGCCCCGTATTTGCGGCCGCGGATCTGCTGACCGTAGCCAAGCGCCAGGATTTCGATACCGGTTTGGGTAACGATATCCGCGTTCGTCCAGCGCTTGGACTTTCTTTTTTTATAATCAATATCAAACAGCTCCTTAAAATCCATCCGGATGCGCTCGTTCTCGAGGAACTCCTTGCGGATATTCTCTAACACCCTTATCGCCTGCGAGGAGGTATGAGACATCAACACGATAAAATCTTCCCTGCCATAACAGATGGAGTAAAGTACCCAGACAAGCGAAATCATCGTAGTTTTGCCGAAATCACGCGGGGCGGCTATGGCGACTTTGGCATTTCTGGAGCGCTGGACTGCAAGCAACTGCTTGTATATTTCCAGGTGCTTCTGGGACGGCGGTGTCTGAATATGATGCGGCAGATAGAGAGTAGCAAACTTAAGCAGCGATCCCTCCCCTGCCTTACGCCTTAACGCACTTGCTTCCTTGGAATAGTCATTATTCATTTTTCTCCTCCTTGTTTTGTGAATCTTGTTGTTTATCGTTTAGTTTCTTAACTTCTTCCACAAGCTCAGCCTTTTCGATACGCGTCATAAGTTTCTTTATTTCTGAGGCGAGCTCCGGATTAAGCGCATCAGTATCCTTTGAGACGGTTTCCACCTCAAGCAGCATGGCCTTAATCTCGGCAAATGACTGCTCCTGGGTGTCGGAAGTAACCCTATGCGAAAAATCACCCACCACCTCTTTAGGCATCATGGGCAAGTACCCCAGGCTCTGCATTTTTTCGACAAGCCCGACGATTACGCCCCACGCGGAAACTTCCGCATTTACCCTTGCAAGCGGCATCATTCCCTGTGACCGGGCTATCCTTATTAACGCAGCCCAATGCTGCCGGGCTGCGTTGAGCATT
>JBFZAQ010000171.1:0-5469 GCA_041308885.1 Candidatus Omnitrophota bacterium
TATGGTTAATAAACTTTACTGGGTTATTCCGGATGCAAGCTGGAAGAGTCCCCGGGGCCGAAGGTATGCCGCCCGGCAGCTGCGGGAGTTGTTGAAGATAAAAAGATCTTCCGCGGGCCGGCTGCGGCAGGATAAAAATCAGCTTAGCTGCCGGATATTGGATACGGATGTTATTGTCTGTAATTTGGAGAATCTTGCGCCTATTGAGGATGCGGCGCTTGTGGATATTGACGTTGATTTTCTGCTTACGCCGCGCATCTGGGATGATCTTAATCCCGAGCGTTGGCCGTGGATATTCCCCCGGGAGCTTTATGCGAAAATTGCCTCCAAGATAAGCAAGATCGAGGTCTTGACCATTGCCTATTCGGTTGAAGGAGGATATACGCCGCTGAAGTTTAAATATCTGGGGGATGAATTACGTTCTCTCTTTGAGCATACCCTTTCTGCCTACGATAGCAGAGTGATGGACTATAAGCGTAAGTCTGTTTTTTTGGCCAAGGCCAAAAAACCCGCGGATGCCGCGGCAGCTTACGAGCAGGCCTTGCTCCTGGATGACCGAGACGCCTCAATATATTTTAACCTGGCTATCCTTTATCTGGACGGAGAATTAACAGACCTGCCCCGGGCCAAGCAGGCCTTTGATGAGGCTGTGCGCAGGGATAGATCCTACGCGACCGTCTATAACAATTATGGTATATTATACCTGCGTTATAACCGGTTAAAGGACGCGCAAATTGAATACCGGAAGTTTCTCCGGATGAATATCGACAATCCCCCGGCCTTAAACGGCCTCGGGCATATCTCTCTGGCCCAAAGGCGCTTTTCTGCGGCGGGGGAGTTCTTTGACCGCTGCCTGGCCGCGGATAATAATTACCCCGAGGCCAGATTAGGCAAAGGCATAGTCAGTTTCAAGCAGGGCCGGATCAAGGAGGCTGAAGAGCTGTTCGCGGGCTTAAAACAAGATCAGCCGGATGAGGCCGAGATTTATTGGTGGCTGGGTTGTATCGCCCAAAAAAGAGGCGAGATTCCGTCGGCGATAGAAAATTATAAGGCTGCGGTACTGCGGGGAGGGGAAGGCCCGCTGGTGCACTTGAGGCTGGCCCGCCATTACCTGGCTAAGAAGTTTTATTATCGGGCGTTCGAGGAGTTAAAAAGATCATTCCGATCTTTTAGGATATTGACTTAATGAGAGTTGAAAGCGGCTATTGCTATAAAAAGAATGAGCAGATTATTTTTAAAGAGCTGGCTGACGGCCCGGCGTTGATCGATCCCTACCGCAGGATGCTGGTTAAGCTTAATCCGACAGCGCAGGCAATCTGGCAGCTGGTGGACGGCGCGCATCCGGCGGCGGACATCATAGTTATCTTGCAAAATGAGTTTGCGGTTGACGCCCGGACCCTGGAAAGAGATGTTTTAAGTTTTTTCCGGGATTTGATCAAGCGGGAGATGATCGAGTAATGTTCTGTGATGTCGCCCAAAGAAAATTTTCCGACCTTTTTTTCCGCGTTGATACCGCGGCTATCAAGGAGCGCCTGCCGTACATGGGTGCTTTGGAATTGACCTATCGCTGCAATCAGTCCTGCCGTCACTGTTACTGTAATCTGGAAGCCGGCGACAAAAGTAAGGCCGCTGAGCTTTCGGCGCCGGAGTTTAAAAAGATCCTGGATCAAGCCGCGGATGCCGGATGCCTCTGGCTGCTTTTGACCGGCGGTGAAGTTTTGTTGAGGGAAGATTTTTGGGAGATTTACCGGCATGCTTTAAAAAAAGGCATGCTGGTTGAAATCTTTACCAATGCCTCCTTGCTCGACGAGGAAGCAGCTTTGCGCTTCGCCGAATTTCCGCCGTTGGGCATCGACATAAGTTTTTACGGCTCGCGCCCGCAGTTGCATGATTCCATCACCCGCGTTGACGGTTCGTTTCGCAAGACGATGGAAGGTATAGCTTGGTTGAAAAAATACCAAGTGAAGTTCTCCCTAAAGACAATACTGATGACTTTGAATCAGGACTACCTTAAAGATATGCGGGTCCTGGCCGAAGGACTAGGCGCGGAGTTCCGTTACGACACCCTAATTGCCCCGCGCACTGACGGCGGTATGTCGCCGGCCCAATATCGTCTGAAGCCGGAACAAATGGCGCAGTTGGATCTTGATGAGGATTATGAGTCTTGCGCGCGGATCTTTGCCGGGTTTTGGAATAAGAAACCGGATGAGGCGGTTAGTTGCGGGGCCGGGGTTTTCGCTTTCAATATTAATCCCTACGGGTATTTAAGCCCCTGCACGATGTTTAGGAGCTTTCAGTATTCGCTTCGACAAAGCGGGTTTGCCGCTGCCTGGAAAAGGCTGGTCCGCGATTACGATTTACGGCAGGGTGATCTGATTGCCGAGGAGTGCCGCGCCTGCAGTATGCGGCTAATCTGTTCCAATTGCCCGGCCTGGTCGGAGATTGAGGCCCAAAGCCTAAACGGCAAAGTTGAGCATATCTGCGCCTACGCGAAAACTCTGGAAAGCAAGTTTTTTGAGAAATGCCCGGGTTTGCGTGGGTAGCCCGGCAGGTGTATTTTACATAAAATGGAGGGGATATGGAGAAAAAGTCTTATCAGAAACCGCAGATCCAGGAAGTAAAGCTGACGATTGAAGATACTCTTTTGACCGCCTGCCGGGCGAGATCTACCTCGCGCGTCGGCGCCAGACGCGGCACATCGTGCCGGGCCTGCCGGACGACCTATCGGTCTTCCTAATGCTGTCTCTAAAAATTGCCGACATTATTATCCGAGTCGACGGCGCCATCGACCCGGCGCGGTTTAATGATTTTGGTTTCTATCGGGATTTCCTGGTTAGTGACCGGTCTTGGTATCATTGCCGGTTTAAGCACGTGTTGGGAGCGCCTCCTGATCTCGCGCTGGACGGGGCCATTTTTTATACCCAGAATTGGCAATTGGGGGCCGCGGGAACTAAACGTGTCCTGCGCCTCGGCCCGCCGCCTAAAAGAGGGAAAGCCGATAATCTTGTTGTTTTTGATGCCGGCTACAGAGAAGCGCGGATATATCAGAAAAGCGTGATTGAATTGTTCCGCAGGTTCATTGATCAGTTCTTAATCATGAACCTGTTGGGTCAAAAGCGCGGTTTTCTCCTCCATGCGTCGGGAGTCGTCTGGGAAGGTAAGGGTATTTGTTTTGCCGGGCCTTCCGGAGCCGGCAAATCCACATTGCTTAACTTATTCCAAGATGAGGTCGCCCGCGAATGCCTGCTAAATGATGACCGCCTGGCTGTGAGGAATTACGGCAATAAATGGCGCGTATTCGGGACTCCCTGGTACGGCGAATCTCGGGTATCTTCTTCGCGCAGCGCGGATCTGGCGGCCATATTCTTTATCCGGCACTCCCCGCGTAATTACCTAAAGAGAATCTCTCCCGCAGATATTTGTTCTCAACTAATGGTTTTGGGCCTCTTGCCGCTCTGGGATGAAGAGGCAACTTCGCAGGTCCTGGCCGCATTTCAGCGGTTCATCCGGGATATTCCGGCTTTTGAATTAGGTTTCCGGCCGGATAAGAGCGCGCTTAAGCTTATCCAGAAGGCAATATAATATGGTGCTTTTTTGTTCGGCGCAGGAATTCGCAAGTCTTTGCCGCGATCTTTCGGACCGAGCGCAGTTGCTGCGTTTTCAGGCCAAAGGCGGCAGTATGTATCCGTTCATTCGCAGCGGCGACTGGGTGGATGTTGTTTTGCGTAAGGGCGATAAGAACGGTTTGAGAAAAGGCGATATAGTCTTATTCAGCAAAGACGAAAGTCTTTACCTGCATCGGGTATTGCGCCGGGCTAAAGATGGATTTCTGGTCAAAGGCGATATGTCGTTTGGCCATGACGGTTTAATATCCGAAGCTGATATTTTGGCCAGAGTGGTCTCGGTTGATAAAGGCGGGCGCCGCATTAATCTATTGACCGGGGTGAACCGGATCGTCGGCGTGATCGCCGCGCAAGTAAGCTTGATTTTGCAGTATCCATTTCTTGGGGTTAGATCGCTAGGCACCTGCGCCAGGGCGGGTTTCTCCCGCATCCAGGGATTTAAAGTTTACCGGCGGATGATCAGGAATATCTTGGACTGTACCGTTGCCATTAGGCAAGCCGATGAGCGGGATGATGAGCAGTTGCGAGATTTATATCTTATGTCCGGCCGGGACATCCGCGAAGGTATCATTCGGATCAAGAATGAGGGGTCTTGGCTGGTGGCCGAGAGGAAGCAGCGGATCGTCGCCGGGCTGACTTTGACCCGCTGCCGGGAAGATCCCGGCATCTGGCTCATCTTCGGCCTGGAAGTAAAACCATTGTTGCGCGGAATGGGGATAGGACGTAAGATTGCCTCCGAGGCGATTTTGCTGGCTAAGGATTCCGGCGCCCAAAGGATAGGATTATTTGTCAACAAGAAGTCGCTTCCGGCGCTGAGTTTGTATCGTAAGCTGGGGTTTCAAGTTACCGATGCTTTTCCCGCGCAGTTTAATCGCGCCGGCGATGAGCTCTACCTATCGTACGAGTTAGCTCAATAATGATCTTGCGGCCGAGAACTAATTCTGCTGATAACTTGACTGAAGACGATATATTTCTTTCCTTGATTAAGGGGGATCCGGAGCCGGATTTTGTCGACGCGCTAAGGTGCTCTGTGCCGGACTGGCTTTCTATTTTAGACAAGGCGGTAGCCGAGGGTATATTCTATCCATTCTATCAGAACTTGCTTCTTTTAAAAACAAATGAGCCGCTCCTTGCGGATGATATCCGCGAAAAGTTTAGGCAAACATATTATTTGCATATTTCTCAGGGGGCCGCTCAACTCTCCCGGGTAGAACGTCTCCTGGATCACCTGGAATCCTGGAAGATAAAAACATTGCTCTTTAAAGGCCCGGCAATAGACTTTTTTATTTACGACGGATTCCTGCGGCCGAGGCTTGACTTGGATATCGCGGTCAGTAACGAGCAAGCGCCTTCTCTGGAAAAGGCCCTGTTAAGCCTGGGGTACGCGCCGCCTGCGGATGATCCGGATTATCCGCTTCCGGAGTATCTGAATAGCCGTTTGTTTTCGGCTGTCTCCGATAGCCTTATGCCGGTGCATCTCCATAAGCACCTCATAAACAATATGTTTCTTACCGTAGACGGAGCGTTGTCTATGGAGATGAAGGAGGCCTGGGCTGAAACCGAGCCTTTTAAGAATTATCGTTATATATATGCGCTTAATCCGGAACTCAATATAATCTATCTTTGTGAGCATGGCCTAAAGCACGGCTTTGACCAAATAGTATATTTGTATGAGCTTGGCCGCTTGCTCGGCAATTATGATGGTAATTTCAATTGGAAAAAACTGGTTGCCCTGGCTGAAGGTTTTGGCCTTAGCCGCGCCGTCTATTATGGGATTTATTTCGTAAAAGAGGTATTTTCCGCGAATATCCCGCAGGGGGTTCTGGATGATCTGCGGCCGAAAAGG
>JBFZAQ010000172.1:0-3430 GCA_041308885.1 Candidatus Omnitrophota bacterium
CAACCACTAGCTCGAGCGGCTGGGGAGTACTTGCCCCGGGAGATCTGTTCATTGATCTCAACGCTGATGCTAATTGGGACTATGTAGTCGATTTAACCAATTGGACTGTGTCTGGAACCACTAATCCTGATCCAGTCGCCCCGTACAATCTTTATGCGCTTTCTACGCCATTGGCCTTAAATAGTGCCAGCGGATACATTATGAGCGGTACTGATCTTACGGGTGGTTGGGCTGGCTACCTCATAAGAGATAACCATCCCGCAGCTTACGGCCTGGGTTTAACTAATGGCACCGCTATAGGATTTAGCGGATGGGGCACCACACCGGCACTACAATATTCATTTGATTTCTCCGGCTTAGCTGGCGGCGGCTTAAACTTAGGTGCGCCCAACGGCGAAGTCATCTTTGGCTGGACAATGAATTGCGCGAATGATGTACTTTACGAAAAAGTCAACTATAGCGGCGGCGGCGGCATCGTGCCCGAGCCTGCAACTTTAACCCTTCTGGGAATCGGATTAGCCGGATTAGCCGGACTAAGAAGAAAGGTAGCCAAGAAATAAATGAAACAGAAGCTTATCTTATTAGCAGCCTGCGGATTAATCCTGGGCTTAGCAACATCCGGGTTTGCCGCGATATTGCCTATTGGAGATGCCTTTGAAACCGATAGCTGGACGCAACAGTTCTTGGAGAGTAACGCCGGTGGTACAAATGCTACATTCAATCAACTTGGGATCTGGTCACTAACCGGAGCGGGCTTTGAGTCAGCGGCTTTCCGCAGCTTCAGTTCAGCCGGTTGGACCACTTCTGATCCCTCAACATCGAATGCTTATGCCTTTGGCCCGACAGTTACTTCGCAGTATTTTAACATTTACTTCAATGGCGATAAAACCAGTTCGCTGAGTTTCCTGTTTATGGCAGCGCAGGATCTGGCTGTCAGGGAATGGGCTGTTGCTTCTTGGAATGGCAGTAACTGGAGTTATCGAGCGCCCACATCTCAAGAAATAGCGGATTCCGGGGCAGGACCCAGCGGATCCTCGCCAGTTCCTGAACCAGCGACGCTTTCTCTATTGGGGTTAGGTATTCTGGGATTATTAGGCTTAAACCGAAAAAAATCGGCCTAGGCCCTTTTAAACTACAAGTTTGACTCTAACAGGAGCAGATCAACTCTGATTTGCTCCTGTTTTTTTGGGTTTACCAGCTTGACAAAACCGCGGTCAAGTGTTATACTTCAAGTCCTATGTCAACCAAGCCGGAAAACCCCAGGTCAATTATTAAGATTTACTCTCAGGCTATCCAATCCCTGAAAAATACCCCAAAAATCCTACTTCCTTTTGTCATCTTCGCTGGTATTGAGCTATTCGCTCTACTGTTACTCTTTTTGAGCCCGAGAGCGCCGCTAAGGCCGCTATTCGGCCCGCCCATTGCCACTATCTGGGGTGAAAGATTCCTACACTACCCGGATAATTTTTTCCTCCTCCTGAAATTAGAGTCTATATCCCGGATGTTTTGGTCGATATCAGTTGGTTCCCTGCTGACCGGCATAGCCGTAGCCATGCTCTATAAGAAACCTTTAAGCTCAGCCTATAAAAAATACGCCGCTTTATTTTTAACCGTACTTATCCTCACCGCCTTATTTTATTTCTCATCCAAAATCGCCGCCGTGCTGCTAGTCAAATATTTCCTGGCCGGCCATAAAACCCTGATCTTCTTAAAGCCGGCTTACTGGCTGGGGCCGATGCTCTTCGGGATCCGCTTTCTTTTGGCTATCCTCATCCAAGCGGCCTTCACCTACGCTATACCGATTATCATCGCCACCGAGGTTAAATTTTTTAAGGCCATATTTCGCTCGTTTGTATTTCTAAAAAATAATTTTCTGGCTACAATTTTGTTAGTCGGATTGCCGATGCTGATTGCCGTTCCTTTGCTGGTCTTAGGCTCTAATCCGTTTTTGCTTATGGATCGGCTCTTTCCGGAAGCCATCCTTTTGCTGGCGATTGTCGGTATTATAGTCAATTCTTTGATCATCGATCCTTTAATTACCATCGCCACCGCCTTATTTTACTTTAACCGCCAAGATAAAAAATGAAACTTATCGCTAAAATATGCTGGGCATTATGTTTGGTTTTTTTGGCCGGTTGCGGACAGGATCAATACGCCATTGAACGCCAATATTACCGGGTGAAAAAAGAAGCCCAAACCATTTTTAAAAGCCCGCGCTCTATACCCCCTAACCAATTGCAGAAAACAGTCGGCACCTTGCGCGGTTTCGCGCTCAAATACCCCCAAAGCAATCTGGCCGCCGACGCCCAATTCAGCATAGCCAATCTTTACGCCGCCACTGAAAATTACGCCGATGCTCGGACTCAATTAAGCAAAATAATCAGCCTCTACCCGAAATTAAATGAGATCGTCGCCCAGGCGATATTCTTAAAAGGCGGCACTTACGAAGCTCAAAACAACTGGAATAGCGCTCTGGCCCAATACCAAAAATTAATGCTCGAATACCCCTTGACTCAAAGGGGCGCCGGCATGCCGCTCTACATCGCCCAACATTACAAGGCCAAATTCCAGCCGGATAAAATGATCCAGGCCTACCGCGACGCCATCGCCTTCTATAACGGCCTGGCCGGGAAATATCCCGGTACGCCGCTGGCTTTGCAATCACAGACCTTGATTGCTCAATGTTACGGGGAACTTAAAGAATGGCAAAATGCGATTTCAACCTTAAATACGATTAGCGCTAAATATAAAGACAAGGTAAGCATGGATGGGGTTTTAATGAATATAGCGCTCATCTACGCGCGCGAACTTAAAGACAGCCTTAAGGCAACAGAGGCCCTGCAGCGCTTAATCCGCGATTACCCCAAAAGTAAGCTTATTGACCCCGCGAAAAAGATAATCCGCGACCTGGAGCAGTCAAATGGAGACCCCAAAGATCCACGATAGCAGTAAAAACCTAACCCTGGCCAAAACTTTTCTTAATTCCACCTTAAGAAAGCTGATGGCAATTTTAAACGCCGAATGTGGTTCTTTCTTTCTCTTTGACCCGCAAAAGAATGAATTGATCCTGGACTCCCTGGTCAACTCCAAAACTATCGATGTCCACGGCGTAAAAACCCGGATCGGAGAGGGGATCGCCGGCAAGGTATTCCAGATCAAAACCCCGGTCCTGGTCCAGGATATTGACAGCGACTCGCGTTTTCGCCGCAACGGATTCAGCCACTATCACACTAAATCATTTATCTCCATACCATTGTTTTACGCCGGCGGTCTAGCCGGCCTTATTAATATTGCCGACAAGCGCAGCGGCAAGCCATTCTCGGAAAAAGACCTTTTATTCGCCGATACGCTGTGTCGATACGCCTGCCAGGTCGTGGAAAATATTCTTGATTCCCATAAATTCCAACAAGAAAAAGACCAATTTGCAAAA
>JBFZAQ010000173.1:0-6165 GCA_041308885.1 Candidatus Omnitrophota bacterium
TTTGCCGCGCTGGCCCGGGAAAGATCTATCGTTGCTACTCGGGATAAAGGCGGAGACTTAGGGTATATGAAGCCGGGCGATAAGAAGTCCGAGCAGTTTGATGCCGTGGCTTTTGCCGATACTTTAGAGTCGGGCAAGACCAGTTCTATCTTTAAAGGTCCGGAAGGCTATTATCTGATTAAGGTTGAAGCCTTGCGCGGCGGAGAGGTCCCGGCGATGGACAAGGTCTGGGATGATATCAAGCGGGCGCTTACTTTCCTGAAGCAGCAGCAGAAGATCGAAGAGCTGGTGGGCAAGCTGGCCAGGGAATATAAACCCGATTATTACGAAAGCGAGATTAAATAATGCAGAGGCAGAAACTGTTTTTGATTATCGGAGTCGCCCTCTCGGCGATTGCGATGGTGCTGATTTGGCAGACTATCCAGCAGGAGAAGATAAACGCTCAGAAGAAGGCGGAGGAAGTCATTAAGCAGCAGTTGGCTAATGCAACTTCAGTTTTAGTTGCCAAGCGGGATATCCCCCGCGGTACAACGATCGATCCGCAGCAACATCTGGATACCAAAGTCATAGCGAACAGCTATGTTGAAGCCGGGGCCCAGACTTCCGATCAGCGGGTAGCGGGGATGGTGGCGGGAATTGATATCCCGCAAGGCCAACAAATCACGATTAATAAACTAGTCTCCAGCGGCACAGCCACCGGCGGTTTAGCCTCGGCCACACCCGTGGGTAAAAGGGCTATAACTATTTCCGTAGATAACATTGCTTCTCTTGCCGGAATGCTGCGGCCCGGGAACAGGGTGGATTTGATCGCTTTGTTGCCTATCCCCGCGCAGGGGGCCGACGGGAAGCAGGCGAACCAATTGGCCACCTTTCCTCTTTTTCAAAATATCCTGGTGCTGGCCGTAGGCCAGGAAACAGGAGCGGTTGAGGCCCCGGTGGGTAGATATACAGAAAAAAAAGAAACTACCGGAGGTACCCCCTTGATTACTTTGGCCTTAGCCCCCCAAGAAGCTAATCTAGTTACTTTTGTCCAAGAACAGGGTAAGATGCGCCTGATTTTGCGGTCGCCTTCTGATCCTAAGGTTGAGTCGCTTAGACCGGCGACCTGGGAGTCTTTGTTTGCTTATGTCATGCCCCCGCCGCCGCCCCCGCCGCCGAAAGTCGAGGCGCCCAAGGAATATATAGAAATTTATCGTGGCCTGAAACGGGATAAAATAGAGGTTGCTAAATAACATACGAGGAGCAGAACAATTGAGAAAGATGACCTGGGGGATATTTTTTGCGGCGATGATCGTCGCGCCGTTTACGGCGGGGAGTGTCACGGCGCAAGACGGCGGCTGGCCGCAGGAGGAGATTATTATTTACTTGAACCAAATCCAGATTGTGCCGGCTCACAGCCCGACGCGGGTGATTATCGGGAACCCCGACATTGCCGATGTCAGCGAAGTGACGAAAACCGAAGTTACCCTTTCGGCCGTAGCTACCGGGTCAACCGCACTGGTTATTAAAGACGCCCTCGGAGAACATTCTTATCAGGTCCAGGTATACAAAGAGGATATGGGCAATATAAAACGGCGCATTGACAGCCTCTTAACTTCGCTTAACTATGCCGAGGTAACCACAAAAGCCCAGAATGCCGAAGCCAAAGTGTTGCTTTTGGGAAAAGTTAAAACTACTGCCGACCGAGAAAGAATTATGACCGCTTTAGGCCCTTTAACCGAGAAGGCGGTTGACCTTATTACTATTGAAGAAGAAGAAGCGATTGTGGATATTGATGTGCAGGTCTTAGAATTGAATAAAGACGGCACCAAAACTTTGGGGGTTAGCCTTCCCGGCGCGATTACTCTTACCGAGCTAGGCTCGCTAGGGCAGCCGAATACCTCAATCAATACCAGCGGCACAGTTTCCGGGTCAACTACCGGAGCCAAGTGGTCCACCCTTTTTTCCATATTAAATTTAAGCCGGACGGCCTTTAGCGCGACACTGGATATGCTAATCCAGGACGGAAAAGCCCGGGTCCTCTCTCGTCCCCGGCTGGCCTGTCAAAGCAATAAAGAGGCAGAGCTGCTGGTAGGCGGAGAAAAGCCGATTATGACCACTCAGGTAGCCAGCTCCGGGGGGTCAGGAACCGATGTTGAGTATAAAGAGTTTGGAATTAAACTTAAGATCAAGCCTACGGTTACCGATAAAGATAAGATTAAAATGGCAGTTTACGTTGAGGTCAGCGAGGTGGGGACAGCCGAAATCCTGGGGACTTCAACCGAACCGACAGCCCGGGCCTATCCGCTAAGCAAGCGTAACGCTTCGACAGAGCTCATCCTTAATGACGGCCAAACCTTGGCTATCGGCGGGTTGATCAGGCAAAAGACCGAAGAGGACGTGCGCAAGGTACCGTGGCTGGGGGATATTCCGATATTGGGGGCGGCTTTTCGCCAGAAAACCACCAGGGTCGGCGGCGGCGAGGGAGAGCGGGGAGATTCTGAGTTGGTTATTACTCTTACTCCTTCGCTGGTAACCGGAAAAGAAAAAACTCAAGCACAAAGCCAAGCGCAAGATCCAGCCCAAATCCAGGCTGAACCCTTAGTTACAGCGGCTCCCGTACGCCAAGAAGCATCTTTATCCGCCCTGGAACGCTACGGCCAGATTATCCAGAAGAGAATACTTGGCAACACTCAGTATCCCGAGCAGGCCAAGCAGGCCGGGTTTCAAGGCACGGTTAAGCTGGCGGTTAAGTTGTCATACCAGGGGCAGCTCTTGGAGACTGTGATCAAAGAATCATCGGGCTATAAAATACTTGATGATCAGGCAACCGGCGCGGCCCAAGCCACAGCGATGTATCCTCCGTTTCCCCCCTCTATTTCCGAGCAGGAACTATGGATAGACGTTCCCGTCGTCTATAGCCTGCAGTAGTCATTATATGGCCAAACGCATAGTCATATTTAGCACTAAAGGCGGCGTCGGCAAGACTTTTCTGGCGACGAATCTAGCCGTCTGCCTGGCTAAAGACGAGGGCAAGCGGGTTTTGCTGATCGATTTGGATTTGTTCGGCGTCGGAGATATGGCCCGGATGCTGGATCTGAATCCCCAGAAGAGCATGGTGGACATGGTCCACCATATGAAGCGCCATCCTAATGAGCTGCCCAAAGATGATTTCTTGGTGCACAGCCAATTCGGAGTAGATTTTCTCAGCGGCGTCTTACGGCCGCAGCAGTCGCCGTTATTGGAAATCGCCAAGATCCCCGATGTGCTGGCCGCGCTCGACGCGGAGTACAGCTATATGATTATTGATGCCGGCAAGAGCTTTAGCGAGGTTCTGCTGGCTACGCTCAACCAAGCCAATCTTATTTTACTGGTGGTAACACCCGACGTCCTCTCGATATACCAAACTAAGTGGGCATTGGATACTTTGCAGTTTCTCCATTTTCCCCTTTCGATGGTGCGCATTGTGCTTAACCGGGCTGAATCCGCCTCCAGTATTAGCTGGCAGGAGGTCAAGGTCAGCCTGCCCGCGGATATTGTGGCGCGTATTCCCTCCGAGGGAAAAGTTGTGGGCATGGCCCTTAACCGAGGCATGCCGGTAGTGCTGGATGCCCCCCGGACCAAGATCTCCCTGGCGATCAAAGAATTCAGTTACCAGATACTTGTCGATGAGAAATTGTTTACCGAGCATCAGGAACTGGACGCCATCAAGCTGAAAGAAATTCCGGTAGCCCGGGCGGGAGATTTCTGGCAGAGCCAGGGTTTAGTGGATGCCCAGATTCAAGATAATTCAGCGCAGGAAGAGGTCGATGAGATTTTGCTGCTTAAGCGGCGCATCCATAACCGCTTGATTGAAGAGTTGAATTTAAAGCGGGTGGACTTAAAAGTATTTAGCGATCCTAAAAAACGCCGCGATCTTAAAACCAAGGCGGAAATGCTGGTAACTAATTTATTGACCGAGGAGGCGGGGAGTTTTATCTCCAGCCCCGATATCCGCAAGAAGCTGGTTAAAGAAATCCTCGATGAGGCCCTCGGCCTGGGGCCGCTGGAGGACTTGTTGGCCGACCAGTCCATAACCGATATTTTAGTGAATAATAAGGACGAGATTTATATTGAGCGTAATGGGAGAATCGAGTTAACCAGTAAAAAGTTCATTTCCAATGATCAGGTACGCACTATTATCGAGCGGATCATCGCCCCGATTGGCCGGCGGATTGATGAGTCGGTGCCGATGGTTGACGCCCGACTTCCCGACGGCTCGCGGGTAAACGCGATTATTCCGCCTTTGTCTTTGACCGGCCCGGCGCTGACTATCCGCAAATTTCGTAAAGAACGGTTTAAGATCGAGGAGCTTATTGAGCTTAATTCTATCAGCCAGGACATGGCGGATTTTATCCGGGCCTGCGTTATTGCCCGCAAGAATATTGTAGTTTCCGGAGGTACCGGTTCAGGGAAAACTACGATTCTCAATATCCTCTCGGCGTTTATCCCGCATAGCGAGCGAATTGTAACGATAGAAGACGCGGCGGAATTGAAACTCAGCCAGGAACATTGGATCCGCCTGGAGTCGCGTTCGCCTAACATCGAAGGCAAGGGTTCGGTTACCATCCGGGATCTTTTTAGGAATACCTTGCGGATGCGCCCCGACCGGATCATCATCGGAGAGTGCCGCGGCATCGAAACCATGGATATGTTGCAGGCGATGAATACCGGCCATGACGGCTCGATGACCACGATTCATGCCAATTCCACCCACGACGTACTGACCAGATTAGATTCGATGATCCTCATGTCCGGGGTTGAGCTGCCGATCCGCGCGATTAGGGAGATGATCGCCTCGGCTATCGATATGATTGTGCATACTGCCCGGATGTCCGACGGTACGCGTAAAGTAGTTCAGGTAACGGAGATCTCCGGCATGAAAGATGAAATGCATATTAATCTGCAGGACATCTTTATCTATAAACAAATCGGCGTCGATAAGAGCGGCAATGTTTTAGGCAGTTATATTGCCACCGGGTACATTCCCACTTTCCTCGAAGAAATTAAAGTTAAAGGTATCGCTCTGAGCGACGGTATCTTTAATCCGCCGCACTAGATTGGTACCGGAAAATAATAGAAAAATTCCTCTCCATTACGCCAGAAGCGCAATCATGATAATAACGAATCTTACTCGAAAGACAGTCATCGCAACTAAAGCGGTAGTTGCGGACTCGATAGGTTTACGGATCAAAGGGCTCTTAGGCAAAAATCAACTGGCGGCCGGCGAGGCTCTCATCATTAAGCCTTGCAATTCTATTCATACGTTTGGCATGCGCTTTGCCATTGATGTAGTATTTATAGATCGGGACAATAAAATAACCGGGATAATCCATAATTTAAGGCCCAATCGGATAACCGGTATTTATTACAAGGCCTACTATACAATCGAACTGCCTTCTAGGGCTCTACCGTCTACTCTATCTGAGCTGGGAGATATCATCCAAATCAGTTAATATTGCTACCCTCCGGCCAACCCCCTGACCCACAACCCACAACTCATGTATTTCGGGGACACATTACTTAATTCTCTCGCCCCGGATATAGATAGAATTAAGTAATGTGTCCCCGGAATACATTAATGTCCAATCTGACAAAAATATTGACAAATATCTAGGTCTATTCTATACTATCAATGTCCAATCTGGAGGATTGCATGGGTGTAGTGTATAAACTTAGTAGCGATGTCCGCAATTACATTCTTAATCAGAAAAAAGACAACCCAGAAGCCAGTTGTCGTAGTCTTATTCATGCCATATATACCAATTATAAGATAAGAGTCTCTAAGTCAAGTATTAATATGGTGATAAAAGCAGCTGGTTTAAGTCTACCGGTTGGTCGCCATTTCCGGCCTAGTCCGATAGTCTCTGGCCAGGAGATAAATAAAGTCGGTGAAAAGGGTTCCGCTGCCCCGGGATCGGCACAAATAAGGTCAATCAGCCTCAATTTCGGCGCTGGCGGTCAAATCTGGCTCGACAGCCTTTTACGGACAATATGGTCTAGGCCGGATATCCCTCCGGAATTGTCAGCATCCCTCTCAACGGCCAAGGATCTCGCGGAAAATCTGACTTCTGCCCGGCCGGTAGTCTTTCTGATGGGTTCAGGATATGATTATCCTACCCAGGCAACCCTCACATTAATGTCCAA
>JBFZAQ010000174.1:0-6290 GCA_041308885.1 Candidatus Omnitrophota bacterium
GGGATATCCAGAAGGATTATGGCCAGATGCCCCAGGTCGTCCTGACTATGCCTCTTCTGGAGGGTATTGACGGCGTCCAGAAGATGAGCAAATCCTACGGGAATTACATCGGGATTAACGACCCGGCAGGAGATATTTTCGGTAAGCTCATGTCCATATCCGATGAGCTGATGCTTAAATATTATACCTTGCTTACCGATGAAAACTTGGAGGCGGTCAAGCTAATGCATCCTAAAGAAGCGAAGATGCGCCTGGCGGAGATTATTGTGGAGCAATACCACGGCCGGGATGCGGCCGTCAACCAGCGGGCGGAGTTCGCACGGGTCTTCTCCCAGAAAGAAATCCCCCGGGATGTTCAGGTATATACAATAAAGCATGGCCAGGATATCTTGGCTATTTTGATCTGCGCTCAATTGGTCAAGAGCAAGAATGAGGCTCGCCGCTTGATTGCTCAGGGGGCTGTTTTCTTTAATAATCAAAAGATTGCCAGTGAGTCTTTTACGCCTGCCCAGGATGGCATTCTTAAGGTTGGTGCCCGGAGATTCTTGAAAATAGTCGTCTAATCCTAAATGACCGCATTGCGCCGGATTCTCTCCCGTTTCGATTCTTTCACCAAGAATGTCGTATTTGTTTTTTTCGGCACCTCGCTGGCTAATTGCTTTAATCTTCTCTATCAGTTGTTTATCGCCCACTATCTTTTGCCGGAGGATTTCGCGGCTTTTAATTCTTTGCTTTCCATAGTTATGATTGTGGCCACACCGGTTGTATTGCTGCAGACGGGGGTGGCCAAATATACTTCGGAATTCGCGGCTTTAAAGCGGCACGATCGGGTGCAGATGCTTATTTCGTTTCTTTTTAAGTCCAGTATCGCCGTAGGGCTGGTTACTTTCATTCTCATTGCGGCATTGTCCCGGCCGATATTGTCGGCGCTGAAGATTGAGAGTATGTTTTCGGGATTGTTGTTGGCGGCATTGATCAGCGTTAATTGGGTAACCCCGGCGCTTTTAGGCGCGATCCAAGGGTTGGAGCTTTTCCCTTGGTTAGTCGGGGTTTCCATATTTACCGGCGCGGCGAAAGTACTCGGGGTTTGGGTGCTTTTAGCTATGGGGTTTACGGTTACTGCGGCCTTGGGGGCGTTTCTTTTCGCTTCCCTAGCCGGTAACGGCTTGGCGCTGGTGCCCCTGAAGCGCTTTCTGGCGCTCAAGCAGCCGCGGATGGATCTGCCGCTAAGAGAGATATTCAGTTTTCTTATTCCTGTAGCGATTTCGCAATTTTCTTTTATGGTTTTAGCCAGTTTCGATATGGTGCTGGTCAGATACTACTTTAGTCAGGCGGATTCCGGAGTCTACGCTTTGGCCCAGATGATCGGCAAGATATTTTTGTTTCTGCCCGGAGCGATCGCCCTGGTTCTCCTGCCGCGCTCCAGCGGGCTGGCGGCGACGAATCAGAAGACGCACGCGGTGATTAACCGCTCACTTTTCTATTGTGTTTGTCTATCTGCCGCGGCGGCAGCTTTTTATAATTTGTTTCCCGTTTTTGTGCTCAAGGTATTAACCGGCAAAGAATCCGCGCCGGCCATACTCTTGGGCCGCTATTTCAGCGTTTCAATGAGCTTCCTGACTGTTTCTAATCTTATCATGGTTTATCTGCTCTCGATAAAAGATTTCCGTTTTATCGCTTGGTGCGCAGTCAGCATTATCGCGCAGATTCTGGCAATCGTATTCCTGCATGCCAGCTTAACCCAGGTATCGACGATTATCTGTATTAATACGGCCGCTTTTTTAAGTATTTTACTGTTTATGGTCTACCGTAAATAGCGATGAAGACAATAAAAGAGAAAGTTTCCGTGATTATGCCGGCTTACAATGAAGGCGACCGCATCACGGCCTCGCTTAAGGAGACGGTGGAGACCTTTAACAGCTTTGGCTGTCCGTGGGAGATTGTGGTCATGGATGATGGGTCTACCGACGGTACTTATGAACAGGCTTTAAATTTCGCCCGGAGCTTTGGAGAGCAGATCATCGTTAAAAAAAGTTCGCCTAATCGCGGGGAGAACCTCGGAAAAGGCCGGGCGCTTAAGAAAGCCATCAACTATGCCACCGGCAACTATATTGTTTTTTTAGATTCGGATATGGATTTACATCCGATTCAGGTGCAGACTCTTTTTGATATCATGCGGTTGGATAGCGCGGATGTAGTCATTGCTTCGAAGCTGCATCCGAATTCGGTGGTCATCTACCCTTGGCACCGGCGCATCGTTAGCGGAGTATATTACGGGCTGGTTAAGGTTCTATTCGGACTACCCTGCCGCGATACCCAGACCGGCTTAAAGTTATTTAAAACGCAGGTGCTGCGCGATGTATTCCCCAGGCTTTTGGTCAAGAAATTTGCTTTTGATATCGAGGTGCTGGCTAATGCCCACCATCTCGGCTATAAGATAACCGATGCCCCGCTGGACTATAAGCCTAAACATGGTTTCGGTTTTATCCATCCGACGGCCGTATTAGTAACCTTATGGGATACCCTGGCCGTTTGGTATAGGCTGCACATTATCAAATACTATGACCGTATCGATTATCATCGCCGTAAAAACCTGGCAAGCAAATTTGGCCGAATGCGTAACCAGGTGCCAGGAGCTTGACTTTGCCGGATTTGAGATATTAGTCCTTCCGGATGAGGATTGCCGAAACGCGGCCCGGAGTTTTATCCGCGCTGGAATTCCCCTTAAAATAATTCCTACCGGAAACGTCCTGCCGGGGAAGAAGAGAGATATTGCCTTAAGCCATGCCCGGGGGGAGTTTTTAGCTTTTCTCGATGATGATGCCTATCCGGCAAAAGACTGGTTGAAAAATGCTCTGCGCCGCTTTGAAGATGATTTAGTGGCGGCCGTAGGAGGGCCGGCGGTTACCCCCGCCAATGACACCCCGCTGCAACGGGCCAGCGGTTTAGTTTATTCCTCATACGCGATGAGCGGCAGTTATCTCTATCGTTATCTGCCCCGTCCGGCCAGGTCAGTCGTGGATTATCCGAGCTGTAATTTCCTGGTTCGTTCCGAGGTTATGCGCCGGATCGGAGGTTTTGACACCAATTTCTGGCCGGGCGAAGATACTAAATTCTGTCTGGATATTATTCGTTTAGGACTAAAGATTATTTACGCCCCGGATGTCTTGGTTTATCATCATCGCCGGCCGCTCTTCGGCGCGCATCTCAAACAGATTGCCAGTTATGGCATGCATCGGGGGTACTTTGTCAAGCGGTACCCGCAGACATCGTTAAAAATCGCTTATTTCCTGCCATCTTTTTTTAGCGTGTTGGTTTTGGCAGGAGGCTTTTGGGCGCTGGTATACCTTCCGGCAAGATCGGCTTATTTAATTGCTGTCTTTGGGTATTTAACCCTCGTATTTATCTTTAGTCTTGCAAAAGAGTTAGCGTTGATTCCCTTGGTCTTTTTTGGTATAATACTGAGTCATTTCAGCTATGGTTTTTTCTTTCTTAAAGGATTGCTAGCAAATAAGCTGCCAGAGGAAGAATGAAGATAGTTTTAGGTTACCCGCCTTTTATTACCCCTAAGGGCCATGCCACTCTCGGCCAGAACCGGCAATTTCAGTATTTCAAAGCTCCAACTTATATCTATCCGGTTGTCCCCGCGATTGCCGCGACGATGCTTTCTCGGGCCGGGCATCAAGTTATCTGGCTGGATTGTATTGCCAGGGGGATTACGCAAGAGCGTTTCCTGGAGATTATCCAAGAAGAGAACCCGGATCTAATCGCTTTTGAAACCAAGACCCCGGTCATTAAACAGCATTGGAAGATTATTGACGCGATAAAGTCTTTATTGCTAAAACCTAACACCTATAACCTAAAACCTATAATTGTACTATTCGGCGACCACGTTACTGCTCTTCCCGAAGAATCATTTCAAAATTCCCAAGTGGACTTTGTGCTCACCGGCGGAGATTACGATTTTCTCCTTTTGAATTTGTGCGGCATGCTGGAGAAATCCGCACGGCTTCAGGCTTCAAGCTTCAGGCTGCAGGTTCAGGAGTTGGAGCCGGGCATTTATTACCGCGAAGGTGGAGCCGTGCGTAATACCGGTAAATTCGAATTAAAGCATGATCTCGATTCAGCTCCTTATATTGACCGCGATCTGACCCAGTGGAAACTTTATGCTTATCAGAACGGGAATTATAAACGTACCCCCGGCACCTACATTATGAGCGGCCGCGATTGTTGGTGGGGTCGTTGTACCTTTTGTTCTTGGCCGACCCTTTATCCGGTGTTTCGTAAGCGTAGCGTCCCGAACGTGCTCAATGAGATAGAATCGGTCATTAATCACTGCGGCGCGCGGGAGATCATGGATGACAGCGGTTGTTTCCCGGCCGGGGACTGGTTGACTGATTTTTGTCAGGGGATGATTCAGCGGGAACTTAATCGACGGGTATATGTTGATTGCAATATGCGTTTTGGCGCCTTATCGATCGAGGAGTTTAAATTGATGAAGAAGGCCAATTTCCGGCTGTTGTTATTTGGTTTGGAGTCGGCCAACCAGAATACGCTGGATAGGGTTGATAAGAACCTTAAAGTTGAGCGGATCATTGAAGATTGCCGCGCGGCCACTGCCGCCGGGTTATTCCCGCATATTACGGTTATGTTCGGCTTTCCCTGGGAAGATTATACCGAGGCCCAAAAGACCCTGGCTTTAGGCTCCTGGTTGCTGAAAAAAGGTTACGCTTATACTATGCAAGCTACTATGGTTATCCCCTATCCGGGGTCCAGGCTTTTTGCGCAATGCCGGCAGAATGGCTGGCTGAAGTCTCTGGATTGGGATGCCTATGATATGAAACAGCCGATTATGCAATCGGCAATCCCGGATTCGCGGATGACTGATCTTGTGCAAAAGATGTATGGGGCTAGCCTGCGGCCGGAGTTTATTATGCGTAAAATTCTTTCTTTGCGCGATATTGATGACTTGCGTTATTTCGCCCGGGCAGCCGGCAAGATCTTTGGCCATTTGGCGGATTTTTCCGTCCCTGAAGCCAGGGGTTAATATCGAGGAGTGAGTATGATTTGGGTAGTCTGCGGGGGTATAGCCGCCGCACTAACAGCCAGCGCTTTTATCCCGCAGATCGTTAAATCTATCAAGCTGCGCTCGGTTAGGGATGTCAGCCTATTAACCATTGTTCAATTCCTGATCGGCGTATTTTTATGGTTGGCTTATGGACTTTACCGCCGCGATATCATTATTATTGCGGCTAACGGCTTTACGGCGGTAAGCCTGTTGATCTTATTGTTTTTGCACGCTCGCTATGAAGGGAGAAAGCCATGAAGCGCGCGCTGATTACCGGGATTACCGGTCAGGACGGCTCGTATTTATCGGAGCTGCTGCTTAAGAAAGGTTACGAAGTCCATGGTATTGTGCGCCGCGTGGCCCTGGAAGATTCCGAGCACGAACTGTGCCGGATCCGGAATATCCTGAATAAGGTTCATCTCCATTCAGCGTCGCTGGAGAGCTACGCGAGTATTTTTAATGTAATCGAGCGGATCAGGCCGGATGAGTGCTATCATCTGGCCGCGCAGAGTTTTGTCAGCTATTCGTTTGAAGACGAGTTCTCGACCATGAATACCAATATTAACGGGACGCTCTTTGTCCTCTCGGCCGTAAAAGAGAAGGCCCCGGGCTGCAAGTTTTATTTCGCCGCATCCAGCGAAATGTTCGGGTTGGTTAAATCTTCTCCTCAGAATGAAGCAACGCCGTTTCATCCCCGTTCGCCGTACGGGATATCCAAAGTCGCCGGGTTTCATCTGGCTCAGAATTACCGCGAAGCTTACGGAGTCTTTGCCTGCAATGGGATCTGTTTCAATCACGAATCTCCCCGCAGAGGCTATGAGTTTGTAACCCGTAAGATTACCAATGCCGTTGCCAAGATTAAACTGGGCAAAGCTGCGGAACTGCGATTAGGAAATTTGGAAGCCAAGCGGGACTGGGGCTTTGCCGGCGATTATGTCGAGGCCATGTGGCTGATGTTACAGCAGGATGCCCCGGATGATTTTGTGATTGCCACGGGCAAGACCCACAGTGTTCAGGAGTTTATCGAGGCGGCCTTCAGGCATGCCGGGCTTAATTGGCGGGATCATGTAGTGGTCGATGAGCGTTTTTACCGTCCGGCTGAAGTGCATACTTTGTGCGGCGACTATAGCAAAGCCGAGCGCGTTCTGGGGTGGAAGCCAACCGTAGATTTTTCGGCTTTAGTCGCGATGATGGTGGATTCGGATATCCAGAGACATTCCGG
>JBFZAQ010000175.1:0-6324 GCA_041308885.1 Candidatus Omnitrophota bacterium
TTGCTTCTTATTGTCTGCTTCGCAGACATTGTCAAAGGACAGTTCGTTCGCTATAATATCTTTTAATTTCTATCAATTTCTATCAATTTCAATGAATTTCTATATATATCAATTTAGGCCACTTTCGTTTGACGTCATCACGTCACGCAGCTTATCTCTTAACTCGCTTCTTACTAAAAAACTCACTCAACAACGCCCCGCATTCTTTTGCCAACACCCCGCCGGTAACATTAATTCGATGATTCAACTTCGAACTATGCGCAACGTTAAAGACCGAACCGCAAGCGCCGGTTTTTGGGTCCGGAGCGCCATAAACGATATTTTTGATCCGCGCTAACACCAGAGCCCCGGCACACATACTGCAAGGCTCAAGAGTCACATAGAGCGTGCAATCATTGAGCCACTTAGAATCCAAATAATTAGTCGCGGCGGTTACGGCCAGCATCTCAGCATGAGCAGTCGGATCTTTAAGCCGCTCAATCTGATTATAACCGCGGGCAATTACCGCACGCCCTTGCACGATTACTGCGCCGACCGGGACCTCATCTTCCTTAAGCGCCTGCTGCGCCTCCTTGAGCGCCTCGCGCATAAACCGTTCTTTAAACATACTAGAAATTAGCCGCAACCTGCTCAATAACCTTACGGCTGAATACCGAATAACTGATAATTATGGAAATCACAGCATTAAACAGGCAAATAATCCCCACGATATAGCGGTTACGCAGCATAAAAACCTGGAATGTTTCACGATTTTTCTCTAAAGCATTAATCATGACATTAGAGGAATTATAGCTTCGGGCCAAAAACCGCTCCACCCGCTGGTACATATTGACATCATACAACAAAAAGATCCCGACGAGCAGAGTAACCGGACTAGTGATAAGAAAAAATATCCTCAGAAAATTAATCACAAGCGATCCTAAATATGACTCCATATCTACCCCCTCTCTACACAGAGAAATACCTGCGCCTGGCAGGAATCGAACCTGCAACAACTTGCTCCGTAGGCAAGTGCTCTATCCAATTGAGCTACAGGCGCGTCGTTCGCTATAAGCTTTGTCTATAGTGGTTAAGTAAACTGGATTATAGTGATTTACTTCTTTGATACTTATTACGCTTGGTTACGACGCTCACTCCCCATAGGGGAAACCAATGGTTTCCCCTATGGCGCGATCCGGAAGGAAAGTTATAACGCTCGCTGTCACCCCTTCCTTCAATTAAAATACTCTATCCTTTAAGGGGGGTAATACTGCATCTAGTGTCTGCCTTGCGGCAGACATGGTTAAAAACCAGCTCGTTCGCTACCTGCGTCTTTTAAACTTGCGTCTACCTGCGTCTTGCGTCTTGCGTCTTGCGTCTTGCGTCTTGCGTCATGCGTCTTGCGTCTTGCGTCTTGTATCTTGCGTCTTATTATCCAACTCCACCACAGACGCGCACTAGTATACCCCCCAAACCGCCTAAAATCAAGCTTAGAGCTGATTATAACCTGCGCTATTTAGCCTTGCCCTGGCTGGCCACAGCCTCGGCAGCTTTTCTGATCTCTTCCGGATCGCCCAAGTAATAATGCTTAATCGGCTTAAGGTCTTGATCTAATTCATACACCAGCGGTATGCCGGTAGGAATATTCAATTTGACAATCTCGGCTTCAGAGATATTGTCCAGGTATTGTACCAATGCCCGCAGGCTGTTGCCATGAGCCGCAATCAATACCCTCTTACCTCTTTTAATCTCCGGGGCAATCGTCTCGTGCCACAACGGCAGAAAACGGGCCACCGTATCCTTAAGGCACTCAGTAAGCGGAATCTGCTCCGGCTTTAAATCTTTATACCGCGGATCATTCACCGGAGAGCGCGGATCTTTCGGCTCCAACGCCGGCGGGGGGACATCGTAGCTGCGCCGCCAGATCAAAACCTGATCTTCGCCGAATTTCTGGGCCATTTCGGACTTATTCAATCCCTGCAATGCCCCGTAATGCCGCTCGTTCAAGCGCCAGTCGCGCACCACCGTAATCCACATTAAATCCATCTCATCCAGAGCCATCCAGAGCGTGCGGATCGCCCGCTTTAATACCGACGTAAAAGCTATATCGAAATGAAACCCCTCTTTCTTTAACACCTGGCCGGCTTTCTTGGCCTCTTCCTTGCCTTTATCAGACAGCTCCACGTCGGTCCATCCGGTAAAGCGGTTCTCTTTATTCCAGGTGCTTTCTCCGTGCCGCAATAATACGACTTTATACATCTTAACCCCTCCCCGCGCTTATAACAATCAACCGACTACGAGGCGATATTATAGCTAAATATACTGCCGGTGTAAAGACCAAACTCCCGCTTTTAACTCCGGGTTTTAAATGCGGGGATTAAGGAGGGCATCAAAACGCCGGATGGCTAATCGCGGAAAACCAGAATTTTATTTCGGCTAAAGAGATAAACGCCAGAATTAGGCCGGAGATTTTATGAAACTGCGTCAGCCAGGCCTCAAATCCGGCGTGCTTGCGGGATAAAGGATTGAGAATTTCGGCAGAAAATAATTCCAGATTCAATCTCTCATCGATCTTGCGGTAGGTTTCCAGGGAAAAGGCAAAGATTAAACTCGCCAAGCAGCATAAAGAGTAGGTTCCGCAAGCAACGACCGCAAGCAGAAACTCAAAAAAACCAAACGCCATACCATCCCCGGTCAATTCAAATAATCTATCTTAGGTTCCTCGCCGCGCTCGGGACGATGAAGGCGCATTCCCGCGCCCGGCTGACAATGAAGCGTTTATTCCGACCAGGTTCCGGTAACATGGACTTGGAAAGTCCCGCCGGCATTAGTGCCGTCATAAGTCCCCTTAATACCGGTATCCAGGTCTAAGGTCAAATCTACCGCGGCTGGCCCTCGTCCTACATCATCAATGGCCGAGTCTAATTGTACTATATCAATAATTCCACTCTCGTTAGCCTGAAGCGGCCCGGTCATGGTAAAACGTAAAACATCCGAATTCCCATTGCTCAATTGGATATTCCAGGGAGACCCTATCGAGCTCGTAGTCGCATAATTTCCAATAATATCCCCAACCCAATTATTATCCTTCTTCAGCGATAAATTCATAATTCCGGCAACGTTGGCGGTGGTATGCAACGCATCATGCTGCAATTGCGGCGCCACATACAAATCATCCGGCAGTTTTGGCGGCAGCTGGTTCTGCGCAAAATCCAGGTTGTTCATCATCTGCATATGCTTAAACATCTCCCCGGGTTTAGGCGGGCCGTTGGGGCCTTCGCCTTCCAAGGGCCGGGGAGGCGGAGGAGGAAGCTGCTGCTGCATGGTGTTGGCGGTGCCGGATTGGCCTTCGGCTCCGGAGACAGCGTTGACGGTTTGGGTAGAGATCCAATTCTGCATGATGGCTACAGACTGCTCTTGAGGTGTGGCCACGGGAAGCGAGACATTACCGGCAGTATCTACGGAAACATTTTGCCCGGCGCCGATATCCTGGGACTGGCCGGTAGAAGCGCTAATGGCGTAGCCGGATCCGGATTCAAAGAAGACTTGGGTTTGGGGTCCCGGTTGTTGACCAGGAGTAACTTGAGGCTGCTGGGGCAACCCCGGAACTGCGGGCATTATCGGCGCCGGAGGCAGGCCAAAACATTCCGGGCAGGCCTGAGCGGTTATAGGAGTAATCGACGGCGGAGCGACGACTTCGAAGTAACTGCCGCGCGCTCCGGCAATGGCCGTAGGGGTACGCACTTGGAAGGTAGAGCTCTTGCTGATCCGCTCGACTAAACCGCCGACTCTCCCTTGAGTCATGCCGAAGACTGTTTTATAATCGCCGGTATTCGGGTCATAATCTAAGGAGGCTACTCCTAATTCGGTCTCTTCCTGGACGAATAAGGCGTTACCGTTACTTAATCTGATCTCGGCTTTGGCCCCGAGAGCGGTTTGCAGGCGGTCGCCTTGAGAGATTGGTTCGTTAAGCTTGGCTTCTCTCCAGTCGGTAGCGCCTTTTTTAAAGATGCGCACTTCGCCGGACATCGAGGCAATGGCAGCGCTCATTTGGGCCGCGCCGTCAGCAGGGATCCACTTCTTTTGCAGGGATTGAGTAACGTCTTGATTGTGCTGGGCGAGCTCGGCCTTAAGAATGGAACGAACTGCAGTGGGGGTTTCCTGGAACTGAATAAATGAGCAATCGCCTTCGGAGATTAAAGTCTTGGCTTCCGGTAGCGCAGGATTGCGTAAAGACAAGGCCCCCTCTTTGACAAAGGCGCCGGTTTGGCCGGCCTGATAAAAGACGAAGATATCCGAGCCTTTGACTGCGCCTTCGGAATTAGGGGTATTGATCAAGAAGGTGTCGGGCGACCCGGTCTTGGCCACTACTGCTTCCAGTTTTCCCCGCGAGAGGATGATCCGGGCCTTGCGGCGCTGTTGGTTGGCATCCAGAGTAAACTCCTTAATCGTGATGCAGGAGTTGGGGGCCAGTTTAACTACGCTTTTATCAAAGAAGGCTACTTCCAATTTGGAATAATTCTTGGTCCGCAGGCGGTCGCCGACAAAGACCGGCTGGCGCTCATTGATGAATTGGGCCGGCCCGTTATCCTGGGCGATGTCGCAAGCCCCTTCCACGGCGGTGATCATGGCTATCGGCTCCAGGGAGTCGGAGGCGCCGGCGGGGCAGACCGGGGCTAAACAAGGCAAAAAAACTAAAATGGCAAAAAGTATTATTCGTGACTTAGGCATAATCAAACCTCCGCGCTGACAGATCAACCCTAGATCGTCATGCTGAACCGCTGCTTTTGGCGACGAAGCATCTAACGCCTGCTTATTCTTCGCGACGTTCAAGATGACTAGTAAAAAAATGTTAAAACTGGCTCTTTAACCCCACGCTATAAACGTTCTTGCGATATTTATAAACCCCGATGCTGGCGCCGTCGTACATAAAAGTATGCTGCAGCTGCAGCTCGATATTCTTCATAAACTCATAAGTGAACAGGTTGGAAACCGTATAAATATCATCGTGGCGCTGCTTATTATAAACGCTGTGCTCATTCAAATAATCCTGCCGCGCGTAATCTCCGACGCAGATCCATTTGACTTGTTCGGCCAGCGGAGTAACGCTGCTTAAGGTCAGGCGGTTTCCCCGGTAACGCCAATTACTCCCCTTGGCGTCATCGTAACTGTTGGCATACCGGACGTTCAAAAACCCCTTCTGGTCTTTAGTAAAGAAGTAATACCAGCCTACGGCTGCCGAATACTCATTGGCGTCTTTATTATCCTCCGGGTCCGCGGCCCAACGGAAATCTTTCAAGTTATACTGCAGCTGCAGTTGATACATCATATCCTTATCCAGCATGACATTATTAACCAGACCCAAGCCGGTACTATCCTCGTATTTTTTGCCGTGCACGCTGACGGTATTGTAATTGATCGGGAAAGCCAGCGAGGCATTCTTAAAATAAAAAGTCGGCTGCACCGGCAGGTTAACGCTGAGCGCGTCATAGAAACCGATAGAATCCTGCTTGGAATTGTAAACCGAATATCCGATATTAAGGCCGAAATTATCCGCAGTTTTCAAGCGGTATTCCCCTTGCGAAGCATAGACATAGCGCCAATCCGACTCGTCGCTGATATCCCCGGCTACCGCCTCGTTGTCGGGCTTTAAAACCACATTATCATCATACTGCAGCGCAACCGAAACGTTAGCGTGAAACGGCTGCATGGCCTCCTGGCGGCGCTGCAGCATATCCAGGTATTCGCCGGCAAAGGCCGCCAGGCTGGTCGACGGGTCCTTAACAATAATCTCTCTGAATTCCTTCTGCGCCTGGCTGAACCGCTTCTCCTGCATATAAACCATGGCCTGATAATACCCGACGGACGCGGACAAGGCCGGATCAAGCTCTTGCGCCCGGGTAAACGCAGCGCGCGCGCCCGGAAGGTCATCCGCCTCCTTCAGCAATACCAACCCCTTAAAAAAGGCTACCTGCGCCGGGGCGATCTGCTCGCCTTCGGCTACCGAAATCCAACGCTTCGCCTCTTCAATTTTATTAGTCTGATAAAGCACATCAATAAGCTCGGGGAGGGCTGCTTTTATCTCCGGCTCCAGCATAACCGCGGCTTCCAGATAAGTCTTAGCCGTAACGTAATCCTGCAGGCGTTTATAGGTAAGGCCAGCATAATAGGCAATTTCCGAGGAGCGGGGCTGATCCAGCCTCAATTGATCCAAAATAGCTAAGGCTTCTTCATAATCCTCGTGCTGAAAAAACCATTTGGCTTGTTCTAAGGAAACCTCGGATGCGGCCAAAACAGACGGGGGAAACGCGCCGATACATAAGGGCAGGATAAAACCTAAAAGCG
>JBFZAQ010000176.1:0-3687 GCA_041308885.1 Candidatus Omnitrophota bacterium
TGGGTAGGTTATCAGAAGATCAGGGTATCAGGTTAAAGAATACCTGGTAAGCTGATCTGCTGGTATCCTGCCTACTGGTACCCTGATACTCTGATATGCGCATTTAACGAAAGTACCGGGACACCAGGATACACGTTTTACTTGTGAAATCATTTTTTTGCATTATAATACGTCTTTGTTCAAGCATAAGGGTCAGTCTAAGGAGATTGCATGGAGGAACGGGATTTAACGCCGGATTTTTTGTCGCTTGTCCAGATAGATCAATTTGAAAAATTATACCAGCAGGAAATCTCGGCGAATAAATATTTCGGGATGCCGCTGGCTCCGCTAGTCAGCGCTGAGCGGCGCCTTATATCTCAAGAGCGTTGTGTGGCCTACTTCTCTATGGAGTATGGCCTGGCCTCGAGCTTTTATAATACCTTCACCGCGCAGCGGCCCATCGATCCCAAGAATAAATGTTCTACCAGCGAAGTCTTCTCGAATTACCGCCTGGCAGATTACTTTTTTACTCTTTCCAATGATCGGCTGTTAGATTTGCCGATTTATAGCGGCGGGCTGGGGGTGCTGGCGGGTGATACTACTAAGACTATGGCTGATTACCGCGTCCCGGCCGTGGCCATAGGCATCCTGTGGAGCACCGGTTACTTCCGCCAGAAGTTCTGGTTTAAATACGGCCAGCTTCCCGAGGAGATGAGTTGGGATCCTTTTACTTACCCCGGCCTTATTCCCCTGAAGAATAAAATAAAAATTTCGCTGCGTTCTCAGGATTTATATTTGCGTCTCTGGAATTATTATGTTTATAGTTACCGCCATGATCACGCTATTCCCCTGATTCTGTTGGATACTGATGTTGATCCGAATTCCGAAAATGATAAGCGGCTTACCGACCAGCTCTATCGCAGCGACAGCGCCTGGATCAAAGCTATGCAAAGGGTTATTTTGGGCTTGGGCGGTATCGCTGCTTTACGCGAACTGGGTTATAATATCGACCTTTATCATTTAAATGAAGGGCATGCCGTCTTTGCTTTTGTGGAGCGGACCCGCGGCATGAATAAAAAAGAGCGGGATAGTTTTAAAAAGCATTTTGTCTATACTTGTCATACCCCGGTTGAGGCCGGACATGATAAGTTTCTGGCCGATGATTTACGGCATATTCTTAAAGATGAGGATTTCGAAGTCGTAGAGGCCTACGGCAAGGAGCGCAGCGGATTAATTAACCTGACTTTGTTTTCGATGAACATTGCCTCGGCGGTTAATGCGGTTGCCAAGCGTCATCATGAAGTCATGAAAATGCAGTTTCCGAAATACAAAGACGTTATTACTTATGTGACTAACGGCGTTCATTCTCATACCTGGATGTCGCAGCAAATTTGCGCGGTTCTCGAGAGTTTCCCTGCTGTTTTCGGCGATTTCAAGGCTAACCCCATGGCCTTGATCAAGGCTAAGGACCTTATGCGCGATCTTAATTTCCGCTGTATGCTCTGGGACGCTCACCAGGCTAATAAAGTTAATTTGTGCAGCTACCTGGAACATTGGGGCTTGCGGGATGATGTTTTAACAATTTGCTGGGCCAGGAGAATCGCCGCCTATAAGCGGCCAAGCCTTATTTTGAATGACATCAAAAGACTGATTCAGATCGCCCGGATGGTTGGCCCCATACAAATTATTTTCGCCGGGAAAGCCCATCCCCGGGATAATCTGGGTTTTACCTTTGTGAATGAGATGTTGGATAAGATTGACAGCATATCTGAGGTTTATGATTACTTAAAAATAATCATGCTGGAGAATTACGATATCTATCTGGCTAAGCTTTTAGTTTCCGGGGTGGATATCTGGTTGAATAACCCGCTTCCCCCGTTCGAGGCATCAGGCACCAGCGGGATGAAAGCCTTGCTTAACGGAGTCATTCAGGTTAGCACTTTGGATGGCTGGGTAGTGGAAGCGGAAGATAAAGGTATCGGTAAGATCTTCGGTTATCGCAGCCAAGAGGGGAAGATCGGCAGCGAGCAGGATCTCCATATGCGGGAGGACGCCCAAGAGCTATATCTGACGTTGGAAGAGATGATCCGTTTGTATTACCGTACGTATCATCGCAAGAAAGTGGATATTGTTTCGGAGTGGCTGGATTATATGGTCAATTGCCTGGCCGCGGCTTCGCATTTCAACACCTATAGAATGCTGGACGAATATAAGCAATTTATCTGGAAGATGCCGTAGATCAATTTTTTATTGACAGCTTTTTTTGGGCCGGGGTATAATATTTAGGGTATAAAATGATGCCGAGATTGATTACGATCATTATCCTGACGCTGGTTTTTGGCTGTGATAGTCCGCAGTCGATATTCTCGGGGAGAAAATCCGCGGACTCCCGGGATAATGAGCCCGTTTCAGCATATAATTCGGCGGATCAAATCTCGCAGTTAGCCGAGGGGTGGAGCCTTTCGGCATATGATCCGGCTTCGGGAACTACCGAGTATTACGACCGAAACGGCGGACTATTGGCCAGGGCCAAAGCGAGTGCCGAATAAAGAATAAGCCTTAAAAAGCTGTTTATAGCTTTGTAGCCTGCTTTCCCAATCTGCGCTGAAATCAAACGTATTATCACTAACTCACAACATTATTGTTTATCGAATAATGAACATAAGGAGGGTGTTATGAGCACAGGACTAACCGCGATTAACGAAAAAGTCGCGCGCGAGAGCGTATTCGTCGGCACACTGATAGCGGAAATCCGTAAAGCAATAGTCGGACAGGATTATTTGATCGAGCGCCTGCTGATCGGGCTGTTGGCTAACGGGCATATTCTCGTCGAGGGCGTACCGGGGCTGGCTAAAACCTTGTCCGTAAAATCACTGGCCCAGGCTTTGAATACCAAGTTTCAGCGTATCCAGTTTACTCCGGATTTGCTGCCGGCCGACGTCATCGGAACTTTGATTTACAACCCTAAGGAAGGCTCATTCTCGACCAAGAAAGGTCCGATTTTCGCCAATATAATCTTGGCTGATGAAATTAATCGCGCTCCGGCGAAAGTGCAAAGCGCTTTATTGGAAGCTATGCAGGAGCGCCAGGTGACTATCGGCGAGCATACTTATCTTTTGGATGAACCGTTTTTAGTCATGGCTACGCAGAATCCCATTGAACAAGAAGGCACTTATCCTTTACCGGAAGCTCAGGTTGACCGGTTTATGCTCAAGGTTACGGTTACCTATCCCACTATGGATGAAGAACACAGGATCTTGAAACGCATGGGGTGGACTAATAAGCATATCGAGCTTGATCGGGTAGTTGAGCCGAAAGACATCTTACGGGCCAGGGGAGTTGTAGACGAGATATATATGGATGAGAAGATAGAGAAGTATATCCTGGATATTGTCTTTGCTACTCGGGAACCGGATAAGTATAAGCTTCAAGAATTGGCCGGCCTAATTCAGTATGGCGCGTCTCCGCGGGCCACCATATATCTGACCCTGGCGGCTAAGGCCCACGCCTTTATCCAGGGCCGGGGTTATGTTACCCCGCAAGATGTTAAATCCGTGGGGCTTGATGTGCTGCGCCACAGGGTTATCATTACTTACGAGGCTGAAGCTGAAGAGAAGACATCCGACGATATTATTAAGAAGATATTCAGCGAAGTGGAAGTCCCTTAAAAGAGGCAGGTTGGTATGATTCCTAAGGAGATATTGCGCA